>NZ_JBGCUM010000021.1:0-99432 GCF_054177665.1 Roseateles sp. P5_E8
TCGCGATCAACTCGTCGTGTCCCGCGGCCTCGTTGCTCACACGTCGCACCTCGGTGCCCAGGCAGACATCCAGATGCTGCTTGGCCACGTCGATGCCGACGTTGATGCGACGAACCGGGTTCGCTACCCCACCTTGCGGATGCATGCTCATGATTGGCAACTGTTCGGGCTACACGGTTGGACAAGACGGGTGGCTGCGTTGACCATAGGCTCGGGGACGAACTTCAAGCTCCGGGGGACAACAGGTTTRGCGCAGCTACCGCGACACGGAAGGCATTCAGCGCGTGCCGCTAAATGCTTGATTGGAAAGATACAAGGGGACGGCGATGCTCGCGGCATCGAGCCGCGAGCACATCGCCAGACGGGCCGGCTTGGGAGCGGCCCGGCGCTCGGCCCCGCATGAAGGCACGACGGCCGCGCCGAGCTTGCAAAAAACTCAGGACCGCCGGCGGCGCAGGAAGCCGAGGCCAACAAGGCCCAGGCCCATCAGCGCGTAGGTCGAAGGCTCCGGCACAGCACTGACCGTCAGGCCCGACAGCGTGCCGTTGTAGGTACCGATCAGCGTTGCCGCACCGGTGCCCAAGTTGATGCTGTAGATGCCCGTCGCCAGCGAGGTGCCGGCGTCCACGTTCAGCGCCGCATAGGCCTGGCCATTGCCCAGGATCTCGAAGCCGTTGGCCTTCAGCACGTCCACGCCCAGCGCGCCCACCGTCGTGATCGTCGGGGTGTTGAAGGCCGACGGCGCCATGGCCAGTGTGTCGTTGCTGGCGTCGATGTAATACAAGGCCGTGCTGGCCGGCGCGGTGGCGGGCATCAGCATCGCGTTGGTGTAGGCCACGCCGGTGAAGCCGGCGGCGATCTTGTTGGCGGCATTGCCGACCACGCCGGTGGCCGCATTGATCGCGAAGTTGTCGCCGGCCGAGCTGACCAGGCGCAGCGACGCGCCGGTGCCGAAGTCGGCCACCGGGTTGAAGTCGATGCCATAGCCGAGATTGGCCTGGATGACAGGCGCGCTCAGCGCCGCGACCCAGCTGGCCGCGCCGGTCATTTCATTGACCGTGTAGAGCTGGTTGGCGAGGCTGACGCCGTAGATCTTGCCGTCCTTGGGCCGGGTGTCGATGCCGACGAGGCGGTCGCCGGTCATCAGGCCCGTGATGTCCACGTTCATCGCGCCAGCGATGTTCGTGGTGTCAATGCGGCTGAGCTGGCTCTGGCTGTTCAGGCCGATCAGCGTGACGGCCTGCGACGAGGCGCAGACAAGGAAGGCAGCGGCGGCTAGCGCGGTGCGTAGGGAAGAAGTCATCGGGGGCTCCTGACGTGGGTGGTGGGACAAAGACCCACTGCCTACGGCCAGGTGGCCGGCGCCGGATGCAGGTTCCGGCGCCCTCCCCCTAACTTACCGTCCTCACGCCTCCCGCAACGCCGTCGTCACCGGCAGCGACGCCGCCCGCACGGCCGGGAACAATCCGCCGATGAAGCCGATGGCCAGGGCCCACTTGATGCCCTCCCACAGCAGGCCCGGCGACACGGCCAGGTTGAAGCTCAGCTTGCCGACCGAACCGGCCGACATCGTCGAGGCCTCGTAGCCGTTGAACAGCAGCCAGGCCACGAAGCCACCGATCAGCCCGCCGATCAGCGCCAGCAGCGTCGTCTCCAGCATCACGGCGACGACGACCGGCAGGCCGCGAAAGCCGATGGCGCGCAGCGTGGCGATCTCGCGGGCCCGCGTGGCGACGGCGGCGAACATGGTGTTCAGCGCGCCGAACACCGCGCCCACGGCCATGATGGAGCCCACCGTGATGCCGATGATGCGCAGCACCTTGGTCATCTGCTCACCCTGCTTGGAGAAGAACGCCAGCGTCGTCGTCGCCTTGACCTTGAGCTGGGGGTTGCCCTCCAGCGCGGCGCTGAAGGCCGTGATGGCCGCCGGGTTCTCCAGCTTCACCGTCGCCGAGTTGCGGCCGCTGCCGCGCTTGTAGGCGTCGTTGACGACGTTGGCATCGGCCCAGAGTTCGGACTCCATCGAGTCGCCCGACGAGAAGATGCCGACGATGGTCCAGGGTTGATTGCCCAGCTTCAGGCTGGACCCCACCGTGAGCCCCTCGAACTGCCGCACCGCGCCCTTGCCGACGATGAGCTCGCGCAGCCCGGGCTGGAAGGTCTTGCCCTCAATGATCTTGGCCTTGGGTCGCACGGCGAAGGCGGCCTCGCTGATGCCGCGCACCTGGGCGCTGCCCGTGTCGCCGGTCTTGCTGCCCTTGACGGCCAGGTTGGCCGCCACCACGGTCTCGGCCGAGATGATGGGCTCGCCCTTGGCGTTCTTGGCCACGCCGGGCGCCTGCTCGATCTGCACGATGTCCTCGCGGCTCAGCGAGGACGAGACCTCGTTGGCCGAGGCGCCGCGCATGACGATGGCCGTGTCCTCGCTGCCGGAGTTGCGCAGCGTCTGCGCATAGCCCTCGGCCATGGCCAGCAAGGCCACCAGCACGCCCACCACGCCGGCGATGCCGACGACGATGACGGCCGACGAGCCCAGCCGCTGCGTCAGCGTGCTGATGCCCACCGCCGTCACCGAGCGGGCCTGCGCGCCGCTGCGGAACAGGAACATCCACAGCGCCAGCAGCGCGGCCGCAGCCAGCGCGCCGTACCAGGGCATGACCACCCAGCCCGCAAGCAGGGCGACCATGAGCAGGACGAGTCCGAAGTTCTTCAGGAATTTCATGCTCATGCCCTTCCGGCCAGTGCATCGGTGATGTTGATGCGCATTGCTCTCAAGGCGGGCAACGCGCCGACGACCAGACCGAACAGCAGGGCCAGGCCGACGCCGATTGCCCAGCTGCTGAGGCCCGCGGCCGGCAGGTTCAGCGCGCCACCGCTGCCCGCGCTCGCGGCAGGCCCGATGACGCTGGCCAGCCCCAGGCCGATAACGCCGCCGAGCAGCAGCAGCAGCACCGACTCGGCCAGCACCATGGACAGCACGCTCTCACCCGAGAAGCCCAGCGTCTTCAGCACCGCGATCTCGCCGGTGCGCTCACGCACGGCCTGCATCATGGTGTTGCCAGCGAGCAGCAGCAGCGTGAAGAACACGGCGCCCATGATGGACGTGACGATGAGGTTGATGTCGGCCAGTTGCCTCATCCACGCGGACATCGCCGCGGCTTCGGTCTGCGTGCGGGTCTCGTGGTCAGAATTGGCCGAGATCTCGTCGATGGCCTTGAGCACGCGGTCGGCCTGGTTGACGTCCTTCACGCGCGTCACGTACCAGCCCACCTGGCCCTGGTTCCAGGGCGTCGTGTCGTCGAAGTACTTCCAGTTCAGCAACACCATCTGGTCGTAGAAGGCGCCTGCCTTCTTGTCGGCCACAACGATGATGCCGGCGATCTTGAAGGGCCAGTTCTGGCTGCCGTTCTTGTCCGGGAAGATGGTGGACTGCATGGGAATCTGGTCGCCCACCTTCCAGCCGAACTTCTTCGCCAGCCCTTCGCCGACGAGGACGCCGTCCTTGGTCTCGGCGAAAGCCTTGCGGTGCTCGGCCGAGACCTGCATTTCCGGATAGACGTCCAGGTAATTGGGCGAGACGGCAAAGCTGAAGACCTGGTTCTCCGGCTTTTGATAGGCACCGCCGAACCAATTGGCAAAGGCCACGTCCTTGACGCCGTCGATCTGCGAGATGCGCGCGCTCAGCGACATCGGCAGCAGCTGGATGAAGCTGAGCTTGGCGCCGGTCTGCAACCGCTGCGCGCCATTGGCGCTCTTGCCCGCCTGGTCAAAGCCGATGCGCACCGCGTCCAGCAGCCCGAACAGCAGGAAGGCCGTGACGATGGACACCAGGGTCAGGAAGGTCCGCAGCTTGCGCCGGAACAGCGCCGCCCAGATGAGGTGGAGGTATTTCATGTTGGCCTCCTGTAGATCAGGCCAGAGCTTCAGCGGCAGTGACCAGCGTGCCCTTGTCGAGGTGCAGCGTGTGGCTGGCGCGGGCGGCGGCGCGCGGGTCGTGCGTGACCATGACGATGGTCTTGCCATGCTCGCGGTTGAGCGCCTGCAGCAGCG
This sequence comes from Roseateles sp. P5_E8, assembly GCF_054177665.1. NCBI lineage: Bacteria > Pseudomonadati > Pseudomonadota > Betaproteobacteria > Burkholderiales > Sphaerotilaceae > Roseateles > Roseateles sp. P5_E8. The sequence goes on from NZ_JBGCUM010000021.1 coordinate 4,051, forward strand.
TCAGCACGTCCTCGGCGGACTGGCGGTCCAGGTCGCCGGTGGGTTCGTCGCAGACCAGCAGCGTGGGGTCSGAGACGATGGCCCGCGCRATGGACACGCGCTGCTGCTGSCCGCCCGACAGTTCGGYGGGCTTGTGCGAGGCGCGGTCCGCCAGGCCGACCAGCTGCAGCGCGATGGCCGCACGCTTCTTGCGCTCGGCCGCCGACAGCTTGGTCAGCAGCAGCGGCAGCTCCACGTTCTTCTGCGCCGACAGCGTGGGCATCAGGTTGTAGAACTGGAAGATGAAACCGACGCGCGACGCCCGCCATTTGGCCAGCGCCGCGCTGCCGAGCTTGTCGATGCGCTCGCCGCCCACGCTGATCGAACCGCCGCTGGGCGTGTCCAGGCCGCCAATCAGGTTGAGCAGCGTGGTCTTGCCCGAGCCCGACGGGCCCATCAGTGCGAGGAAGTCGCCTTGCTGCACGTCCAGGTCGATGTGGTGCAGCACCTCGAGCTTTTGCTTGCCGCGCGTGTAGACCTTGGACAGGTCGCGGACTTCGATCAATGCGCTCATGCTCATTCCTTGTTGGAGACGGTTGAACCCTGCTTCAGCTCGGCGGGCGGCGACACGACAACCGTCTCCCCTGCCTTCACACCTTCGGTGGCGAGCCGGAACTTGCCGACATCGCCGCCCAGCTTGACCGCGCGCTGCTCGGCGCGGTTCTCATGGACGACAAACACGACCTGCGCGCCGTCACGCTCGACGACGGCCTCAGGCGGCAGCAGCGTGCCGGGCACCGGCTTGGCATCTGCCTTGGCCTTGGCCGCCAGGAAGCTCACGCGCACGCCCATGTCGGGCACGACGCGCTCGTCCTTCTGYTCCAGCGCCACGCGCACCTTGACGGTCGCCTTGCCGCGGTCGGCACTCGGGATGAYGGCGACGACGTGGGCCGGGATCTTCCATTCAGGGTACGCGTCGAGCACGGCCTCGCAGGGCATGTCGGCCTTCACCTGGGCGATGTAGGCCTCGTTGACGTCCACGTTCACTTCCAGCGAGTCCATGTCGACGATGGTCCCGACGCCGGTCCGCGTGAAGCCGCCACCGGCGGACAGCGGCGAGATGATCTCGCCGACCTGCGCCGCACGTGCCGTGACGACRCCGTCGAAGGGCGCACGCACGGTGGCGTAGTCGAAGTTGACCTGGGACTGGCGCACCTGGGCCTGGGCGGCCTCGATCTGGCGCCGGGCGGCCTCCAGTTGCGCGACGTAGGACTTGACGGATGTGGTCGCCTGCTCGCGCGACTGGTGCGTCGTCATGCCGCTGGCGGCAAGTTCGATCTGGCGGCGCTCATTGGCCTGGGCCTGTTCAAGCTGGGCCTGCAACTGGCCCAGGTTGGCCTCGGCCGTGCGCACCTGCGCCCGGGCGGCGGCCATGCCCGCCTTCAGGCCGGTGTCGTCCAGCCGGGCCAGCACCTGGCCCTTTTTGACCTTGAAGCCCTCATCGATCAGCACCTCGGTCAGCGTGCCGGTCATCTGCGCCGACACGGTGGCCATGCGCCGCGCCGTCACATAGCCGGTGGCCTGCAGCACCGCGTCGCTGCGGGCGCCCTGGCCATTGGCGCGTGCGGTGGCCGTCTGCACGGCGACGGGCTTGCCAGCGGCAAAAAACCACCAGGCCGCACCGCCGCCCAAGGCGACGACGACCAGGCCGGCCAACACGCCCCAGACCCACTTCGGCGGCCCGCCGCCATGGTCCTCGCGATGCGCGCCTTCGATGCGCAGCTCCTTCAGCAGTCCGGTGTCGATGACGCGCTCCCGATGAGTTGATGCCCCGGGTTCGGGACGGATCGGATTTTGCACAGACAAGGCTGTCATGCGATCAGGGCTTTCGACGAACGGCGGCCGGTGAGGTTGAAACGACATCGGCGCGGACGAACGGCGGCTGGGGCTGTGTTTCGGGTGCAAAGCTGCGCTCCAGCCGTCTGATAGATTCCCCGCCCGGGAGAAAACAAGACTCGGAGCCCATGAGCACGAAACACCGATTGATGCGGGCCGCCATGGCCCTGCTGCTGGCGCTGTCAACGCCGGCCTTTGCTGAAACTTCCGTTTCCCTTCCCCCCGAACAGAGAACGCTGGGCGGCATCACCGAGTACCGCCTGGACAACGGCCTGCAGCTGTTGTTGATGCCGCAGGCCGGTGCGCCGCGCATCAGCTTGACGGTGACCTATCGCGTCGGCAGTCGGCATGAAGGGCCGGGCCAGGCTGGCATGGCGCACCTGCTGGAGCATGTGACCTTCCGCGGCACGGCGTCCATCGCCGACCTGGGCGCCGAGATGCAGCGTCTGGGCGTGAGCTTCAACGGCACGACCATCACCGACCGCACCAACTACCTCAGCAGCTTTCCCAGCAGCGACGCCACGCCCACGCTGCCGCGGATGCTGCGCCTGGAGGCATCGCGCATGAGCGAAGCTCGCCTGGCCGAGGTCGACTTCGCCAAGGAAAAGCCCATCGTGCTCAACGAGATGGGCCTGCGCGAGGGCATGTCCCCCGAGAGGCGCATGCATCAAAGCCTGCTCGCGGCTGCCTTCCGCCAGCATCCCTATGGCCGACCGGTGATCGGCTACGTGGCGGATATCGAGCAGCTGTCCCTGCCGACGCTGYAGGCCTTCTACCGCCGCCACTACCGACCCGACAACGCCGTGCTGATGCTGGCCGGTGGCTTCGAGCCGGCGCAGGCGCTGGCGGCCGTGGTCGAGATCTTCGGGCCGCTGAAGAACCCCGAGCCGCCCTCGCCGGAGCTGCTGCCGCCCCTGCCCGAACAGCCCGAGCCCCAGCAGCAGGCACCGCGAGTGATGACGATGCGCACCAGCAGCACCGCCCTGGCCGTGGGCTGGCGCGTGCCCGGCATGGCCCACGAGCACGCGGCGGCCGTCGGGGTACTGGGGCGGTTGCTGGGACGGGTGCCCGCCCGCGTGACCGAGCGCAATCCCGAGCGGCCCTTTTCGCTGGCCGTTCTTGAGGCGAACCGCACGCGCGATCCCACCATCCTGGGCCTGATCGTGCAGCTGCCCAACACGCCCAGTGCAGACGCCGAGGCGCGCACGGCCCTGACGTCGCTGGAGTCGCAGTGGGTCGACCGCCTGCAGGACCTGAAGCACATCATTGCCCCGGATCTCGTGCGCCAGGTGACCGACACCCGCGCCCGCGAGCTCGCTGAAGCGCTTCGCGACCCCATGCGTGCGCCGGTGCTGATCAGCGACGCCGTCGGCGCGGGCGACTGGCGCCTGGCCTTCAAGCTGCAGGAGCGCCTGGCCGCGCTGAAGCCAACGGACGTCTACAAGGCTGCCGACCTCTACCTGCGCAGCCTGAACCGCGTCAATGCCCGCGGCGTCACCGATGCCGCCGTGCCGCGGCAGGCGATGCAGTTCGAGGAGCAGCCTCTGACCGGCATCGCCAGCTGGTTCGAGCGGCCGGCGGAGGTCGCCCACGTCAGCGATCCGGCCAGCGAGATCGGCGACCTCAAGCCGCAGCAGGCGCTCGGCGCGGGCGATGCCTTCGAGACCGATCCCGCCGCGCTGGAGCGGGCCGCCAAGCGCTACCTGCTGCCAAGCGGCATCAAGCTGGGCGTGTTGCCACGCAAGTCCGCGGACGAACGCGTGGCCGTGCTGCTGAGCTTGCGCTGGGGCCGTGCAGAGGACATGACTCGGCTCAACGGTTGGCGCGCGCTGAGCGGCGACATGCTGGAGGCCGGGGCCGCCGGCCGCACGGGCGCCGCGATCCGCCAGCTCAAGAAGGTGCTCCAGGCGGAGGTGCGGGTCACCAGCGGCCCGCAGTCGCTGACGGTGCAGCTGGTGACAAGGCGGCAGCACCTCGCGCCGGCGCTGCAGCTGGTCAAGGAGATGCTCAGCGAGCCCGAGCTGCCCCAGGCCGCCTTTGAGCAGGAGCGCAACACCGCACTCGCCCGCCTGGCAGCCGCGGAGCGCAACAGCAGCGAAGGCCGCGCCAGTGCCACGGAGCGCGAGCGCCAGCACCGCATGGCGCAGATGGGCCTGCAGCCGGGCGACGCGGGCTACCAGCCCTCGGGCGCCGAGCTGTCCGCGCAGTGGCGGGCGCTGACGGTGGACGAGGTGCGCGAGTTCCAGCGCAGGCATTGGTCGGCCAATGACCTGATGGTCACCGTCGCGGGCCAGGTGCCGGATGGGTTGTTGGCGCTGGTTGAGCACCTCTTCGCCGGCTGGAAGAAGCCGGACGCGCCGGCTTTCGTGCGCGCGGCGCCGGCGCACAAGCCGGTGGCGGCAGGGCACTTCGGCCCGCCGTCGTCGGGCGCGGCCAGCCGCGATGCCGTCGCGCAGCGCGCCGCCGTGATCACGCTGATGCAGGAGCTGCCGCTGAACCGCGGCGACCAGGACTATTTCCCCCTGCTCGTCGGCACGCGCATCCTCAGCGGCGGCCCCATCGGCGGCGGCCGCCTGACGGAGCGCCTGCGTGCGCAGGATGCGATGAGCTACAGCGTCACCGTCCAGCTGCGCGTGCCCAACGACGGTGACCGCGCCGGCCTGCGCCTGCAGGCCAGCGGCGCGTCCGCCCGCGCCGCGCAAGTGGAGGCGGCGATGCATGAGGAGCTGCAGCGCCTGCTGGCAGAAGGCGTCAGCGCAGCGGAGGTGGAGCAGGCGCAATCCCGCCTGCGTGCGGACCGGCGGCAGCGCCTGGGCAGCGAGCTGGGCCTGGCCGGCGCGCTGATGATTCAGCTGGACCGCGAGATCACCTTCGCGCAGATGCTCGCCGAGGAGGAAGAGGGCCTGGCCGCCGTCACGCCCGAGCGTGTCCTGCTGGCCATGCGCCGCTTGCTCAAGGCGGATCGGTGGGTGACGTTGATCACCCAGGGCGCCAACTGACGCAGGGCTAGCTGGCGACCAGTCCGTTGCGAATGGCGTAGACCGTCAGCTCGGAGTTGTTCGTCAGCCCCAGCTTCTCGAGCATGCGGGCGCGGTAGACGCTGACGGTCTTGGGGCTGAGCATCAGCTCCTCGGCGATGTCCGACAGGCGCTTTCCGGACGCGATCATCACCAGCGTCTGCAGCTCGCGGTCCGACAGCTTGTGGTGGGCCTGCTCGGTGACGGGCGCGGTCAAGCTCTCGACCAGCATCTGCGCGATCTCGGGCGTCACGTACTTGCGGCCCTGGGCCACGGTGCGCACGGCCAGCACCAGCGTGGCCGGGTCGCCGCCCTTGTTGACGTAGCCATAGGCGCCGGCCTTCAGCGCGCGGATGGCGTATTGGTCCTCCGGGTACATCGAGACGATCAGCGTGCGCACGGCCGCGCCCTCGTCCTTCAGCACATGCAGCACGTCCAGGCCGGAGCGGCCGGGCATGTTGATGTCCAGCACCAGCACGTCGCAGGGGTTGTCCTTGCCCAGCTTGTGCAGCAGGCCGCGCAGCTCCGTGTAGTCGCCGGCCTCACCGATGACCTCGATGTCGTCGGCATCGGCCAGCGTGTCACGGATGCCGCGACGGATGAGGCCGTGGTCGTCGCAGAGGATGACCTTGATCACACGCGGCCCCAGATGGAGTTGCCGAGGTCCTTGCCGAAGTCGGTGGCGTCGTCCAGCGCGTCGATGGCGTCGGGCGCCAGCGGCACGGTCAGGATGAGGCTGGTGCCCTTGCCCGGCGTGCTGGAGAGGTCCACCCAGCCACCCACCGTCGCCGCGCGCTCGTGCAGGCCGCGGATGCCGAAGGAGCGCTCCTTGGCCAGGTCGCCCGCCGCGACGCCCCGGCCGTTGTCGCAGATCTCCAGCGTCAGCACGCCGGAGTCCAGGCTGAGTTCGATGTCGACGCGCGTTGCACCTGAATGCTTGGACACATTGGTCAGCGCCTCCTGCGCCGTGCGATAGGCCACCAGCGGCACGCCCGGCGGCAAGGCCAGGCGCTCCTCGCCGATGCGCAGGCCGGCCTCGATGCCGGTGCGGCGCTCGAAGCGTGCCGTCATCCACTGCAGCGCGGCCACCAGGCCCTGCTCCAGGATGGCCGGGCGTAGGTTGTGCATGATGCGCTGGCTGGCGTCTATGGCCGAACTGACCGTCTCCAGCGCCGCCGCAACGCGCTGGCGCACCTCGGGCTCCTGGGCGTGGCGGTCTATCCAGGCGAGGTCGAACTTCAGCGCCGTGAGCGACCCGCCGACGTCGTCATGGATCTCGCGCGCGATGGCCGCCCGCTCCAGCTCGACGCTGGTCTGCAGATGGCCGGCCAGCTGATGCAGGCGCTGCTTGGACCGCAGCAGCTCGTCGTCGGCCGCGCGCCGGGCGCGCTCGCTGTCCACCGCGTCGATGGCATGCAGCAGCGCGGGCACCAGCCGGGCCAGGTTGTTCTTGAGCAGGTAGTCGGAGGCGCCGTTGCGCATCGCCGCCACGGCCGCGTCCTCGCCGATCTCGCCGGAGACGAGCAGGAAGGGCGTCAGCAACTGCCTCTCCTTGACGGCCTCCAGCACCTCCAGGCCCGTGTAGCCCGGCAGGTTGAAGTCCGAGATGATGGCGTCCCAGGGGCGCTCAAGCGCCGCCAGCACGGCCGGCAGCGCGTCCTGCCGCTGCATCTCGATGCGCAGCCCGGCGCGGGACAGTTGCGCGAGGATGAGTTGATGGTCGAGGTCGGAGTCCTCGACATGCAGCACACGCAGGATCCGGTCAGCCTGCTCGACACCAGAAATCGTCATGGGGCCGCAGTATGCCGCGCCGACGCCTGCCGGCCCGGCGCCGCGCCGAACGCCGTTCAGACCGGTAATACCGCTCGTTCTCACACCATCTCCAGGTCGACAGCGGTCGAAAATCAGGTGAACATGCCATGATGCATTCGCCCTGATCGAATACCCAGGGCCATCGGGAAAAGAAGCGGCATCCCCTCGCGGAGACACGATGCAGATAGAAACCTCCAACGCAACAGAACTAGACGGGGCCTTGACCGCCATGCCTCTGCTGGCGGCTGCGGAACTGCAGGATCACCTGATGACGGTGACCAACGACCTTGAGCGTCTGCAGCGCCTGCTCGACGACGCCGGCGAGGCCTTGTCCACCCATTTCTTCAGCGCCTCCAACGAGGCCATGTCGCTGCTCGGCAGCAGCGACGGCACGCCCGCCGCCGCCGGGCTGAAGCAGATCATGCAAGACATCGCCGGGGCCATCACCGCCCTGCAGTTCCAGGACATGGCGACGCAGTTGATCGCCCACACCAGCCAGCGCCTGCGCAACTGCGCCGACCAACTGGCCCGCGACACCTTCGGCATGGATGACGAGGACGGTGCCGCCGTCGTCGAGATCGCGCCGCTGCGACCCAACCCGGTCACGCAGGACGAGATGGACGCCGGCTCCATCGAACTTTTCTGAATCCCGCAGTTCAATTCGGCCCCCAGGCAAAACGTCTCTCGGAGAAAACTCAAATGCACTCAATCCTTGCTGTCGACGACTCGGCCTCGATGCGTCAGATGGTGGCCTTCACGCTCAAGAACGCCGGCTTCAACGTGGTGGAAGCAGTCGACGGGCAGGACGCCTGGGAAAAATCCGGCACGCGTGATTTCGACCTGGTGCTGACCGACCAGAACATGCCGCGCATGGATGGCATCAGCCTGACCAAGAAGCTGCGCGAGAACCCGAAGTTCAAGACCACGCCCATCCTGATCCTGACCACCGAGTCCAGCGACACGATGAAGCAAGCTGGCCGCGCCGCAGGCGCCACCGGCTGGTTGGTCAAGCCTTTCGACCCCGCCAAGCTGATCGAAGTGATCGGCAAGGTCATCCGCTGAAGTCCGTTCCACAGGGAGTACAGCCATGGGTGACATGACCACCGAAGGCGCCAGCATCAGTGCTGGCATCGACCTCAGCCAGTTCTATCAGGTCTTCTTCGAGGAAGCCGGCGAGAACCTCGACAACATGGAGCGACTGCTGCTCAATGTGAACGTCGAGGCCGCCGACGACGAAGAACTGAACGCCATCTTCCGCTGCGCCCACTCCATCAAGGGTGGCGCGGCGACCTTCGGCTTCAGCGATGTCGCCGAACTGACCCACCAGATGGAGACGCTGCTGGACAAGCTGCGCCGCCACGAGCTGCAGCCCAACTCGGCCATGGTCGACGTGCTGCTGCAGTCCGGCGACGCGCTGCGCACCCAACTGGCCCGCCACCAGGGCTCGGGCGGCGACGTGTTCGACACGACCGACCTGCTCGTCAACATCAAGAGCTTCGTCGAAGGCGGTGGCGGTACTGTGGCGGCCGCAGCTGCTGCATCCGCACCCAAGGCCGCTGCCGCGCCTGCTCCCGCCGCTTCGGCACCGGCTGCCCCCGGCAAGCCCGGCGCCCGCTTGCTGGAGCTGCAGGTCGGACCGCTGACCGACCTGAGCCTGGCCGACAACCTCGTCGAGCTGTTCAAGGAAATCACCGACCTCGGCAACATCGAGCCGCTGGACGCCGGCCAGAGTTCCGACGGCATGCGCCGCTTCAAGGTGCTGACCAGCTCGACCGATAACGACCTGCTGGACCTCTTCACCTTTCACGTCGCGCGTGAACAGGTCAAGCTCATCCCCCTTGGCCCGGGCTTTGGCTTCTACGACGGCTCGCCCGGCGCACCGCCGGCCGAGGCCCCGTCTGCCGACCCCGGCTATGGCTTCTTCGACGACGCCCCTGGCATGCCCGCTGGCGGCGCCGCTGCGGCTGCGCCGGCCGCCGAGGCCGCACCCACCGCCGCCATCGTGCCGACCCGCGTGGCCACGCCGGCCAAGGCCGAGGCCAAGCCGGCCGCGATGGACCAGACGACGCTGCGCGTCTCCATCGAAAAGGTCGACCAGCTCATCAACCTGGTGGGCGAACTCGTCATCACCCAGGCCATGCTGGCCCAGAACAGCCGCGAGCTCGACCCCGGCCTCTACCAGCAGCTGACCTCAGGTCTTGCCGACCTGGAGCGCAACACGCGCGACCTGCAAGAGTCGGTCATGTCGATCCGGATGATTCCGATGTCGACCGTGTTCAACCGCTTCCCGCGCATGCTGCGCGACCTGGCGGCCAAGCTGGGCAAGAAGGTCGAACTGGTCACGCAGGGTGAAGCCACCGAGCTGGACAAGAGCCTGGTCGAGAAGATCACCGACCCGCTGACCCACCTGGTGCGCAACAGCTGCGACCACGGCATCGAGATGCCCGCCGACCGCGAAGCGCGCGGCAAGCCCGAGCAGGGCACGATCACGCTGGTCGCGTCCCATCAGGGCGGCAGCATCGTCATCGAAGTGCGCGACGACGGCCGCGGCCTGAACCGCGAGAAGCTGATCAGGAAGGCCCGCGAGAAGGGCATAGACGCGCCGGACACCATGACCGACGCCGAATGCTGGAGCCTGATCTTCGCGCCCGGCTTCTCGACGGCCGATGTGGTCACCGACGTGTCCGGCCGCGGTGTCGGCATGGACGTGGTCAAGAAGAACATCACGTCACTCGGCGGCACCGTCGAGATCGACTCGGCGGAAGGCTACGGCATGAAGGTGTCCGTGCGGCTGCCGCTGACGCTGGCCATCATGGACGGCATGAGCGTGGGCGTCGGCGACGAGTGCTACATCCTGCCGCTGTCCTCGGTGGTCGAGTCCTTCCAGGTGCAGTCCGACACCATCAAGACCGTCGCCGGCTCCGGCCGCGTCGTCGAGGTGCGTGACGAATACATGCCAGTCATCGAGCTTGAAAAAGTCTTCGACGTGCCGCGCTTCGACTTCGAGCACGTCAGCTCCATCATGGTCGTCGTCGAGGCCGAAGGCGGCCGCGTCGCGCTGCTGGTGGACGAGCTGCTCGGCCAGCAGCAGGTCGTCGTCAAGAACCTCGAAGCCAACTACCGCAAGGTCAACGACGTGTCCGGCGCCACCATCATGGGTGACGGTCGCGTGGCGCTGATCCTGGACGTCGGCAGCCTCGTGCGCCGCTCGCGCCACTAACCAACAACCAAGATCGACAGAGAGGTTCGCATGGAAGCCAGCAACGTCCCCGCCCTGCGCCAAGCCGGCGCCGTCACCACCAAGGCCCACGGCCCCAAGAGCGGCGAGTACCTGACTTTCCGCCTGGGTTCGGAGGAGTACGGCATCGACATCCTGAAGGTGCAGGAGATCCGTTCCTACGAGGCGCCCACGCGCATCGCCAATGCGCCGGACTTCATCAAGGGCGTCGTCAACCTGCGCGGCGTCATCGTCCCCATCGTCGACCTGCGCCTGAAGCTGAACTGCCCGACGGCGGAGTACAACAGCTTCACCGTCGTCATCGTGTTGAACGTCAAGAACCGCGTGGTCGGCGCCGTTGTCGATTCGGTCTCCGACGTGCTGGAACTGAGCCGCGACGCGATCAAGCCGGCGCCAGAACTGAGCTCCGCCACCGTGGACACCAGCTTCATCACCGGCATCGGCTCGGTGGCCGACCGCATGCTGATCCTGATGGACATCGAAGGCCTGATGAGCAGCGCCGAAATGGGCCTGATGGAAGCGGCCATCGCCGCCTGATCCGGTAGCTTCCAAACAAAACGGGCGGCCCGCAGGCCGCCCGTTTTTTATTCCGAATCCGGAATCAGACGCGCTCGGCGACCCAGCCCGCCACGCTCGCCAGCGCCGCTGCCACGCCCGCCGGCTGCGTGCCACCGGCCATGGCCAGGTCGGGCTTGCCGCCGCCCTTGCCGCCGACCTGCTGGGCGACGAAGTTGACCAGCTCGCCGGCCTTGACCTTGCCCACGCTGTCGGCCGTCACGCCAGCGGCGATCTGCACTTTGTCGCCGTCCACCGCCGCCAGCACGATGGCCGCCGTCTTCAGCTTGTCCTTGAGCTTGTCCATGGTCTCGCGCAGCGTTTTGGCGTCGGCGCCTTCGAGCCTGGCGGCCAGCACCTTGATGCCCTTGACGTCGACCGCCTGCGCCATCAACTCGTCGCCCTGGGCAGACGCCAGCTTGCTCTTGGCTGCGGTCAGTTCCTTCTCCAGCGACTTGATCTGGTCGAGCACCGCGTGCAGGCGGGCATCGAGTTCGGCCGGCGCCGTCTTCAGCGTTTGCGCGGCGGCATGCACCGTTGCTTCCAGCGACTGCAGATAGGCCAGCGCGTTGTCGCCGGTCACCGCCTCGACACGACGGATGCCAGCGGCCACACCGCCTTCGGCCACGATCTTGAACAGGCCGATATCGCCGGTGGCCTTCACATGCGTGCCGCCGCAGAGTTCCTTGGACGAGCCGATGCTCAGCACGCGCACGGTGTCGCCGTACTTCTCGCCGAACAGCATCATGGCGCCGGTTTTCTGCGCGTCGTCCAGCGCCATGACCTTGGCGGTGGCAGCGGCATTGGACAGGATCTCGGCGTTGACGATGGCCTCGATCTCGCGGATCTGCTCCGTCGTCATCGGTGCGTTGTGCGCGAAGTCGAAGCGCGTGCGCTCGGCATTCACCAGCGAGCCCTTCTGCTGCACATGGGCGCCCAGCACCTCGCGCAAGGCCTTGTGCATCAGATGGGTGGCGCTGTGGTTGCGCACGGTCCTGGCACGGCGCTCGGCGTCCACGCGGGCCGCGAACTGGTCGCCGACCTTGACCGAGCCCTCGGTCACCTGGCCATGGTGGCCGAACACGTCGGCCTGGATCTTGATGGTGTCGGCGACGGCGACGCGCGTGGTGCCGTTGCGCAGCTCGCCGGAGTCGCCAGCCTGACCGCCGCTCTCGGCGTAGAAGGGTGTGTGGTCCAGCACGATGACGGCGTCGTCGCCGGCCTGGGCCTCGTTGACCTGGGCGCCATCGACGTAGATGGCCGTGACCTTGGCGGCCTCGACGGCGAGGTCGTCATAGCCGTGGAACTCGGTCGCAACGCCGCTGTAGGCCAGGCCTTGCGCCATCTTGAACTTGCCGGCGGCGCGGGCGCGGTTCTTCTGCTCTTCGAGCAGCTCGTTGAAGCGCGCCTCGTCCACCGTCACGCCGCGCTCGCGGCAGACGTCGGCGGTCAGGTCGACCGGGAAGCCGTAGGTGTCGTGCAGCTTGAAGGCGGTGTCGCCATCGACGTTGCCGCCCTTGGCCAAGGCCGTCTCGAGGATTTCCATGCCGGTGGCGATGGTCTGGAAGAAGCGCTCTTCCTCAACCTTCAGCACCTCGGTCACGCGGGCCTGGGCCTGGCGCAGCTCGGGGTAGGCCTCGCCCATCTCGGCACTGAGTGCAGTGACGAGCTTGTGGAAGAACGGCGTACGCGCGCCCAGCTTGTAGCCGTGGCGGATGGCGCGGCGGGCGATGCGGCGCAGCACGTAGCCCCGCCCGGCATTGCCGGGAATCACGCCGTCGACGACGGTGAACGAGCAGGCGCGGATGTGGTCGGCGATGACCTTCAGCGACGGGCTCGTGGCATCGCAGTCGCCACCACCGGCCGCGTCCACGGCCGACTTGGCGGCCGCGAGCAGGTTCACGAAAGTGTCAATCTCGTAGTTGCTGTGCACATGCTGCAGCACTGCGGCCAGGCGCTCCAGGCCCATGCCGGTGTCCACCGACGGTTTGGGCAGCGGGTGCATCACGCCGTCCTCAGTCCGGTTGAACTGCATGAAGACGTTGTTCCAGATCTCGATGTAGCGGTCGCCGTCCTGCTCGGCCGAGCCCGGGGGGCCGCCGGCCACGTCGGGGCCGTGGTCGTAGAAGATCTCGGTGCAGGGGCCGCAGGGGCCCGTGTCGCCCATCATCCAGAAGTTGTCGGACATGTAGCGCGCGCCCTTGTTGTCGCCGATGCGCACGATGCGCTCGGCGGGCACGCCCACGGTCTTGTTCCAGATGTCGTAGGCCTCGTCGTCCTCGCTGTAGACGGTGACCCAGAGCTTTTCCTTCGGCAGACCAAAGTTGACCGTCAGCAGCTCCCACGCATAGCTGATCGCGTCCTTCTTGAAGTAGTCGCCGAAGCTGAAGTTGCCCAGCATCTCGAAGAAGGTGTGGTGGCGCGCGGTGTAGCCGACGTTGTCCAGGTCGTTGTGCTTGCCGCCGGCGCGGATGCACTTCTGGCTGGTGGTGGCACGCGAGTAGCTGCGCTTGTCGAAGCCCAGGAACACGTCCTTGAACTGGTTCATGCCCGCGTTCGTGAACAGCAGCGTCGGGTCGTCACCCGGCACGACGGGGCTGGACGCGACGATCTGGTGGCCTTTCGACTCGAAGAACTTCAGAAAGGTCTGGCGGATCTCGGCGGCTTTCATTCAGCGGCTTCCTGTGGAAATGGGCGGTGACAAAGAAGGCGGATTGTAGGGAGGGGGCTTTACGTCGCCCGGGTAGAGTGACTCTCAATACGACAGGAGAGACCCCCGATGGATGCGAATTCCCCGCTGGACGCGCTCGAGAACCCCGGCCTGCTGCGCACCCAGGCCCTGATCAATGGCGAGTGGGTGGGCGGCGCCGCCACCTTTGCCGTGACCGACCCCGCCACCGGCCGCGAACTGGCCCAAGTGCCCAACCTCGGTCGCGCCGAAGCGCAGGAGGCCATCGCCGCCGCCGCCAACGCGCTCGCCGCCTGGCGCGCCAAGCCCGCCAAGGAACGCGCCGCCGTGCTGGTGCGCTGGCAACAACTGCTCGTCAAGCACGCCGACGACCTCGCCCGGCTGATGACGGCCGAGCAGGGCAAGCCGCTGGCCGAGGCGCGCGGCGAGGTCGTCTACGGCGCCAGCTTCCTGGACTGGTTTGCCGAAGAGGGCAAGCGCGTCTACGGCGAGACCATCCCGACCACCGACCCGACCAAGCGCTACCTCGTCATCAAGCAGGCCGTGGGAGTCTGCGCGGCCATCACGCCGTGGAACTTCCCGCTGGCCATGATCACGCGCAAGGTCGCGCCGGCGCTGGCCGCCGGTTGCACCGTCATCATCAAGCCGGCCGAGGCCACGCCGCTGACGGCCCTGGCCGCCGCTGAACTGGCCCAGCAGGCCGGCATGCCGGCCGGTGTGCTGAACGTGCTGACGGCGGATTCGACCCAGTCCATCGAGATCGGCCAGGTGCTGTGCGAGAGCGACGTCGTACGCCATCTGTCCTTCACCGGCTCCACCGAAGTCGGCCGCATCTTGATGAAGCAATGCGCGCCGACGATCAAGAAGCTCAGCCTGGAGCTGGGCGGCAACGCGCCCTTCCTCGTCTTCGACGATGCCGACCTGGACTCCGCCGTGGACGGCGCCCTGGCCAGCAAGTACCGCAACGCCGGCCAGACCTGCGTGAGCGCCAACCGCATTTACGTTCAGGCCGGCGTGTACGACGCCTTCCTGGAGAAGTTTGCGGCCAAGCTGGGCCAGTTGAAGACGGGCAACGGCTTCGAGAGCGGCATCAACGTCGGCCCGCTGATCGATGCGGCGGCGTTGCAGAAGGTCGAGACCCACGTCGCCGACGCCATCGCGTTGGGCGCCAAGGTGCTGGCCGGCGGCAAGCGCCTGGAGACGGCGGCCGGCAACTTCTTTGAGCCCACGCTGCTGGCCGACGCGACGCCGCAGATGCTGTGCTCGCGCGAGGAAACCTTCGGCCCGGTGGCGCCGGTGTTCAAGTTCCAGACCGAGGCCGACGCCATTGCGCTCGCCAACGCCACCGAGTTCGGCCTGGCCAGCTATTTCTACAGCCGCGACATCGGCCGCATCTTCCGCGTCAGCGAGGCGTTGGAGTACGGCATGGTGGGCGTCAACACGGGGCTGATCTCGACGGCGGAAGTGCCGTTTGGCGGCGTCAAGCAGTCAGGCCTGGGCCGTGAAGGCGCGCGGCAAGGCATCGAGGACTATGTCGAGGTGAAGTACATCTGCCTCGGCGATATCCATAAGTAGTCAGTCTCAAAAACGAAAAAACCGCGAGGCAGCTTTTGGCTGCGCTCGCGGTTGCCGAAACGACTGACCGGGCCTTGTGCACCCGGCCGACGTGGTACTTACGGCTTACTCGAAATCCACGCTGAAGGTCAGCGAGGTCATGCGCGGGGCGCCGAGGTAGTAGAACTCGGTGCTCGGCGTGAAGTTGGCGCCCGAACCCTTCAACGTCGTGTTCGCGGCGTTGGTGATGATCGACGACGGGTTGCGGTACTGCTTGCTGCCGATATTGGAGATGTTCAGGCGCAGTTGCGGGCTCTTGAGCATGCCCCAGTTGGAGAACTTGTAGCCAGCGTCCAGGTCGAACGTGCTGTAGCTCGGCGCTTGTTCCTGGTTCATCAGGTCAACGTACTGCGCGGCGGTGAACTTGCCCTTCAGGCGCGCATAGATCGGGCCTTGGTCATATTGCAGGGACAGCGAGGCCATCTTGTCGGGCACCTTGCCGAACTGCTTGCCCGCCGTCGGCAGATAGCCGGTGGAGCTGACGCGCAGGTCTTCGTTCATCGTTTCCTTCTGCAGCGTCAGCGAACCGTAGGCCGAGAAGCCGTTGACGACACCGCTGCCGATTTCCAGCTCAAGGCCCTGGCCCTTGGTGCCGCCGGCATTGATGTAGGTGCTTTGCAGCGTGTTCGGGTCCGTCGCCTGGACCTGGCGATTCTTGAAGTTCTTGTTATAGACGGTGGCCGAGATCGACACGTCCTTCGACTGGAAGCGCCAGCCGCCATCGACCATCACGGAGGTTTCCGGCTTGACTTCGACCAGGGGCTCCATAGCGATGTTGGCGGTCCCGTGGGTCACCAGGCCGACGTAGGTGCCGAAGTAGGCGAAGTTCGGCGGTGCGCGGAAGTTCTTCGCGACGTTCAGGAAGACGTGCTGCTGGCTGTTCAGGTTGTAGCGGACGCCAAGTTGCGGCAGCATCTTGTAGAACGAGCGCTTGATCTGGTAGTCCTGGAACACGCGGGTGTTGGCAGCTCCGGGCGTGTAGGCGCCGGTGGTGCTGTTCACCGTGAAGGGCAGGTTGCCGCTTTCGTTGGCGTAGTTGTACACGTCACGCGTGACGTGGGGCAGACGCAGACCCAGGTTCAGGAACGCACGGTCGTTCAGCAGCGTGATCTGGTCGTTCAGGTAGACCTGGTAGGCCGTGCTGATCGTCTTGGTGTTGCGGCCTTCGTAGCAGCTCTTGTCGGCGCGCTGGATGCAGCCTTCCTGCAACCAGATGTCCATCGGCACGCCATCGGTACCGATACGCACGGCCGGCTGGGTCTGAGTATGCTGCGCACGCTCGTACCACAGGCCCACCTTCAGGTAGTGGCTGCCCATCGTGGTGCTGAGTTCGCCGGTGATGCCGGGGCGGCTCGTCTTGGTCACGCTGGCGCGGCCCACGGCCACCTTGTCCAGCATGTCGCCGTCGCCATTGATGTCGACAGCACCGCCGATCAGGCTGCTGCCCGAGCTGGAGGACTTCTGAGCGGTACCCGTTTCGTCAAGGATGAGTTGGGACCAGCCACCGTTGCCGAAGCCGTACCACATGTAGGGCTGAACCTTCAGGTAGGTCTCCGGCGCGATCTTGAACGAGCCCGACACCGACGCGATCACGTTCTTGAACGGATTCAGCGCCATGCCGTAGTAGAGCGGGTTCTGAACCACGTCTACCTGAGCACCGGGACCCGGCGTCTTCAGAGGCGTGAAGGTCGTTGCGTAGTCGAAGTTGTAGCCGTTCGCGGCGACCTGCGCGTTGCTGACGCTCCAGATGTTCTGGTTGACCATCCGGTTGTACAGCACCGAGCCGAGGATCTTGTTGTCCTCGCTCAGGTCCAGCGAGAAGCCGGCGTCGATGTGGTCCTTCTTGGCCTTGCCCGCGCCCTTCCACTTGTCGGCTTCGGCGTGCGAGTAGCTCAGGAACACCTTCGCCATGTTGTTCATGAACCGGCCCGAGTCGACGCGCACGAAGCTGCGATTCAGGTTCAGGCCGCCAAGGGTCTGGGTAGCGCGGATACGGAACTGGTCCGTCGGGTCGCAGGTGATCATGCTCACGCTGCCGCCCGTGGCGCCGCTGTGCGGCGATTCCAGTTCGGGAGAGCCCTGGGCCACCGAAGCGGTACAGACGTTCTCCTTGTCGATCATTTCCTGGGCGTAGAAGGCATAGCCGCCCGAATCGTTGACCGGCACGCCGTTGACCGTGAAGCCGATCTGGTCGGAGCTGAAGCCGCGGATGGTCACGTCGCCACCGAACAGGCCGGTCGCGTCGTAGTTGTAGGTGTTCACGCCAGGCAGTTGCGCGATGCTCTGCAGCACGTTGCCGGTGCCCAGTTCCTTCTCCATCGCCGCCTTGGTGATCGTACTGCGGCCCTTGACCGAGTCATCGTTCAGCATCATGCCGGTGCCCAGCTTGGCGCCCGAGCCGACGACCGTGATCGTGCCCAGACGAACCATGTCGTCCTTGGCGMGCGGTGCGGCTTCTTCCTTTGCTGCTTCCTGCGCGTAGACGATGCCGGTGGCCAGTACGGAAACAGCCAGGGCGGTGGCCGTCTTGCAGAACAGTCTGCTCTTCATTCCTAGACTCCTAGTGGGCGCGGCAAGGCGCGCGTGGCGTTGACAGATTCGGTAGGGCGCCGCGCGTCAAATGACCAGCGGCTGATGGCCGACTTGCGACCGTCCTCGAATTGTCATGACTTTCCGTGACAGAACTTTACGGGTAAGTCAGAAGTGGCGATTTTTAGAGCACCGACCCTCACGGCGGCACCAAAAAAGTGCGCCCGACAAGCAGCGGCGTCGGGTGCGCGGCGTTCGGTCGCTTGTGAATTTTTCCCAGAGCAGTCGGCCTGCCTAGCCGCTTTCCGAGGCACCAAATTGGGTCGCCGGGGTGCTTCAACTCCGTGCCCCTAGTTTGTTGTAACTGTCGCGAAACCGCTACAAACGGCTGCGACGCAGCCACTCCTAAGATGGCCGATTGCCCCGCATCCCCTGCCCCGCCATGCACTTTCGCCTTCTCGCCACAGCGCTCGCCTGCGCCCTGCTCGGTGGCTGCGCCACCCAGCCGCCCGCCACCTCCACCGAGCTGACGCTGCTGTCCATCAACGACTTCCACGGCAACATCCAGCCCGCGCGCCCCACGCCGCTGATGCCCCGGCTGCCCGATGCCACCACCGGGGAAGTCAAGCCCCAAGCTGCCGGCGGCGTGGCCCACCTGGCCACCGCACTGGCCGAATTGAAGGCGAAGCACCCTGACGCTCTCCTCGTGGCGGGCGGCGACCTGATCGGTGCCTCACCCCTCATTTCCAACCTGCTGCGCGATGAGCCCACGCTGGCAGCCATGTCCCAGCTCGGCATCGCGGCCAGCGCCCTGGGCAACCACGAGCTGGACGCCGGCCTGCCCGAGCTGCTGCGCCAGGCGCGCGGCGAATGCGGCGCAAACGGCTGCCTGTGGCCGGGCTTCCAGGGCCCCGGCTTCCCCTACCTCGGCGCCAACGTGCTGGACGCCAAGACGGGCAAGCCCCTGCTGCCCACCCACGTCATCAAGCAGGCCGGCAGCCTGAAGGTGGCCATCGCCGGTGTGGCGACGCGGGACACGCCGCAGGTCATCGTCGCCAAGGCCATTCAGGGCATACGCTTTGCCGACGAGGCCGACACGCTAAACGCCCTCGTGCCCCAGTTGAAGGCTGAGGGCGCCCAGGTGCTGGTGGCCGTCATGCACGAAGGCGGCGTGCAGGGCAAAGATGGCTCCGCCAATGACCCGACCTACGCCTGCCCGACGCTGACCGGCCGCGTACACGACATCGCCAAGCGCCTGGACCCGGCCTACGCCATCATCATCGGCGGCCACAGCCACCAGGCCTACACCTGCAAGATCAACGGCCGCCTCGTCGTGCAGGCGGGCAGCTACGGCGGCTGGGTCACCGAAAGCCGCCTCAAGCTGGACGCATCCGGCCGCGTGCTGGACGCCCAGGCCGTCAACCACCCGGTGCTGCAGTCGGTCTACGCGCCCAACCCGGCGCTGGCCGAGCTGGTGGCCCGCGCCGCCGCGCTGACCGAGGCCGCCCGCACCAAGCCGGTGTCGACACTGCCGCGCGGCGCCGTGCGCAGCGCCAAAGAGCCCAACGGCGACGCGGCTCTAGGCAACCTCATCGCCGACAGCCAGCTCGCCTTCGCCCGCAAGCAGGGCACGCCGGCCGACATCGCCTTCATGAACCCGGGCGGCATCCGCGCCGACCTGGTGGTGGAGGCCGGCAAGCCGACGACGATGAGCGACCTGCTCGCCATCCAGCCCTTCGGCAACGAACTCGTCGCGTTGACGCTGACCGGCCAGCAGCTCTGGGACGTGCTGCAGCGCCAGTTGCCCAAGGGCGGCGCCGCGCCGCGCATGCTGCAACCCTCCTGGACGCTGCACTACCGCTGGCGCCCGGGTGCCGACGGCACGCCTCAGCTGGGCGAGATCCTCATCGACGGCAAGCCGCTGGAGCGCGCTCGCGACTACCGCATCGTCGTCAACAACTTCCTGTCCGAAGGTGGCGACGAACAGGCGGGCTTCCGCCACGGCCGCGACCGCGCCGTGCTGGGCACCGACATCGACGCCCTGGTCGAGCTGCTGCGCAGCCAGCCCCAGGCGGTCGAGCGGACGGCGCCGGGCCGCATCGTCAGGGAATGACCTTAGACCCGGCAGTTGACCGCTTGCTATTCAGCGAAAGTCTCGATGCGTCAACACCTGACGTATTGCGCAACGGTCGCCACTGTTGGTCACCAGCGCTGCACGCCCGCTGGTCTGGCGCTTCGGGGCGCTGGCCGCGTTGCTTCTCCTTGTGGGCAGGGGCCCACTGCGTCGCAGCGCCTTACCAGCAACCCGCCTCGCCAGCCCCCCGGGCGCGCCCAACTGCCGGATCTAAGGTAACAAAAGGTTAGGGCAAACCTGTCACTTGTTGCGGCTACCCCAACCAGGTAGCCCCACGGCCCGGTCATAGACTCATGACGTCCGGCACTCCTCGCCGGGCGCCAGCGGTTCGGGGGAGCACGATGGCGGCGTGGGACATGCAAGGAGGCGCGGGTGCCCAGCACCGGCACAAGCCCGCGCCAAGCCCGCTGGTCCGCGAGGTCATTGCCCACCTGCCCTGCGGTCTGGCCGTCTTCGACGCCGAACGCCGCCTGCTGGTGCACAACGCCGAGTTCGAGCGCCTGCTCAACGTCCCGGCCTCGCTGTTCGAGGAGCCGTCGCTGCGCTTCGACGATCTCGTCAGCTTCTTCGCCGCCCGCGGCGACTACGGCGAGGGCGAGAAGGCCCGCGCCACCGTCGAGGCCGCCCTCGCCCTGGGCCGTGACACCCAGCCGCGCCGGCTTGAGACCTACCGCTCCGGCGACCGCGTCATCGAGGCGCGCACCGCGCCGCTGCCCGATGGCGGCCTGGTCGTGACCTGCCTGGATCTGACCTCCCAGACCCAGGCCCGCCTGGCCGCGGAACGTGCCTCGCACGCCAAGACGCGCTTCCTGGCCAACATGAGCCACGAGATCCGCACGCCGATGAACGCCGTGCTCGGCATGCTGCGCCTGCTGCAGAAGACGCCACTGGACGCTCGCCAGCGCGACTACGCCCTCAAGAGCGAGGGCGCCGCGCGCGGCCTGCTCGGCCTGCTCAACGACGTGCTCGACTTCTCCAAGATCGAGGCCGGCCACCTCGGCCTGGACCCCCACCCCACGCGGCTTGAAGAGCTGCTGCGCGACCTCTCCGTCATCCTCGCCGCCCAGGTCGAGCAGCGCGACATCGAGCTGCTCTTCGACCTCGACCCCGCCCTGCCGCCCGTCGTCATCGCCGACGCACTGCGCCTTCAGCAGGTGCTGGTCAACCTGGCCGGCAATGCCATCAAATTCACTGCGAAGGGCGAGGTCGTGCTCGCCATTGACCGCGTCACGCAGGGCGGAGGCAGCGTCACCCTGGCCTTTTCGGTGCGCGACACCGGCATCGGCATCCCGCCCGAGCAGCTGGAGCGCATCTTCTCAGGCTTCACACAGGCCGAGGTCTCGACGACGCGGCGCTTCGGTGGCACCGGCCTGGGCCTGGCCATCAGCCGCCGCCTG
Organism: Roseateles sp. P5_E8; assembly: GCF_054177665.1. NCBI lineage: Bacteria > Pseudomonadati > Pseudomonadota > Betaproteobacteria > Burkholderiales > Sphaerotilaceae > Roseateles > Roseateles sp. P5_E8. The sequence continues at coordinate 24,911 of NZ_JBGCUM010000021.1, forward strand.
GTGCGCCTGATGGGCGGCGACATCCACGTCGACAGCACGCCCGGCGCCGGCAGCCGCTTCAGCTTCACGCTGGATTTCCCCCTGCCCACCGATGTGCCAGCGCCCGTGCCGCGCCAGGAGCTGCGTGCGCTGGTGGTGGACGACCACGCCGAGGCGCGGCGCATCATGGGTTCGCTGGCCGCGTCGCTGGGCTGGCAGGTCGACCTGGCCGCTGGGGGCACCGAGGCGCTGGCGCTGGCGCAAGCCGCCGCGCCCGACGTCGTGCTGCTCGACTGGGTCATGCCCGGCGTGGACGGCTGGCAGACCGCCTGGCGCCTGCGCCAGCAGCTCGGCCCCGAACCGCTGCTGCTGATGGTCACCAGCCACGACCGCGACCGCCTGGCCGAGCGCAGCGCGGCCGAGCAGGCGCTGCTGGACGGCTTCCTCGTCAAGCCCGTCACGGCCGCCCTGCTCAGCCAGGCCGTGGCCAGCGCCCTGCAGCTGCGCCGCCACGGCGCCACCCCACCCGAGCCCGCGCCGCAGCGCCTGGCCGGCTTGCGCCTGCTGGTCGTGGAAGACAACCCCGGCAACCAGCAGATCACGCAGGAGCTGCTGGAGTTCGAAGGTGCCGCCGTCACGCTGGCGGGCGACGGCCAGCAGGCGCTGACGCTGCTGGCGCAGACCCGCGGCCGCACCGGCTTCGACGCCGTGCTGATGGACGTGCAGATGCCCGTGATGGACGGCACCACCGCCACCCGCCTCATCCGCCGCCAGCTGGGCCTGACGCTGCCCGTCATCGCCATGACCGCCGGCGCGCTGGAGACCGAACGCCAGGCCTGCCTGGACGCCGGCATGGACGAGCACATCGGCAAGCCCTTCGACCCCGACACCGTCGTCGCCGTGCTGCGGCGCCGCTGCGGTGCCGCGCCCGTGCCGGACCGCGACGCGCCTGTGCAACTGCCAGCCGGCCTGCTCGACGACGCCGGCCGCGCCGGCATCGCGCTGGCCGAGGCGCTGGCACGCATGTCGGGCCGCATCGAGCTCTTCGAGCGCACGCTGCATGCCCTGCATGAGCAGGACCGCAAGCTCGCCCAGGACCTCGCTGCGGGCGGCCCGGCCGCCGCGCGCGGCCTGCATGGCTATCGGGGCCTGGCCGCCATGTTGGGCGCCCCGCAGCTCGCCGCGCTGGCCGCCGAGGGCGAGCGCGCCGCCACGCACGAAGACAGGCCCGATGCCATGCTTGATGCAGATTGGCAGCGCCGCTTTCTGGAGCGGCGCACGGCCGACCTTGCCGCGCTGGACCGCCTGGCTGCCGACCTGTCCGCCCACCCGCCACTGCCTGCTACACCCGCCCCACCGGGCAGCCTCGGCGAGCGCCTGGACGCGCTGGCCGAGCTGCTGGCCGGCTCCGACCTCGAAGCCCTGGACGCCCACGAGGCCCTGCGCGCCCAGCTGCCGCCGCAGGCCGACGCCCCGCTGCACGAGGCCATGAGCTCGCTCGACTTCGGCACCGCGCTGACGCTGTGCCGCGAACTGCGCGCGACGCTGGAGCTCCAGCCATGATGCAACTCGCCCTGCCCGACCGCACCCCGCTGATGCCCGGCCAGATGCCCGGTCACCCGCCCACCGGCCGCCGCCCGCGCCTGCTCATCGTCGACGACCAGCCCGTCAACATCCAGGCCCTGCACCGCGTCTTCGCGGCCGACTGCCAGGTGCTGATGGCCACCGACGGCGCCCAGGCCCTCAAGCTCTGCCGCGAACGCCAGCCCGACCTCGTGCTGCTGGACGTGCAGATGCCCGGCATGGACGGCCACGAGCTGTGCGCGGAGCTGAAGGCCGACCCGCTGCTGCGCGGCATCGCCGTCATCTTCGTCACCTCGCAGGACCACCCGGACGACGAGACGCGCGGGCTGGATGCGGGCGCGGCGGACTTCATCACCAAGCCCTTCAATCCCACGGTCGTCCGGGCCCGCGTGCGCACGCAGCTGACGCTGAAGGCGCAGGCCGACCTGCTGCGCGAACTGGCCTTTGTGGACGGCCTGACCGGCGTGCACAACCGGCGGCATTTCGACGAACGCTTCCTGGCCGAAGCCCGCCGGGCGCAGCGAACACGCACGCCGCTGGCGGTGGCCCTGGCGGATGTCGACCACTTCAAGCGCTACAACGATGCACTGGGGCATCTGGCCGGGGACGACTGCCTGCGCCGGGTGGCCGTTGCGCTGCGCGCCTGCCTGCGGCGGCCTACCGATCTGCTGGCTCGCTATGGCGGCGAGGAGTTCGTCTGCCTGCTGCCGGACACCGACCTGGCCGGCGCCATCGGCGTGGCCCAGTTGATGGAGGACACGGTCCGGGCGCTGGCCCTGCCGCATCCGGGGGTCGAGGGCTGCGTGACGATCAGCCTGGGGGTGTCCGCCGGCACGCAGGCACAGGGGCTGGTCGAGGCGGCGGACAAGGCGCTGTATCTGGCCAAGGCGGCGGGGCGGGGGCGGGTGAGCTGGGTGGACGGCTGACAATTTCGCGCATGACTCAAGCCCTGCTTCGCGACACGCTCGCCCCGTTCCAATGGTCGAACGAACCCGCCGCCTGGCATGTGGCCGACGCGCTGGAACTCACGACGCGCCCGGACACCGACTACTGGCAGCGCACCCACTACGGCTTCCAGCGCGACAACGGCCACTTCTTCTTCGTGCCGGTGGCGGGTGACTTCAGCCTGACCGCCCACCTTGCATTTACGCCCAACGCGCAGTACGACCAATGCGGGGTGATGTGCCGGGCGAGCGCTGGCTCCTGGATCAAGGCGTCGGTGGAATATGAGCCTCACGGGCCAAGCCGACTCGGCTCGGTCGTGACGAATCTGGGCTACTCCGATTGGGCCACGCAGGACGTGGATTCGACGCTGGACAAGCTCTGGTACCGGCTGAGTCGACGGGGCGCGGACTTTTGCGTGGAGTCGTCGAGGGATGGGGCGGTGTGGCAGCAGCTGCGCATCACGCATCTGCATGACTGCCCTGAAGAGATCGACGTGGGGGTGTATGCGTGCAGCCCGGTGGGGGCGGGCTTTCAGTGCCGGGTCCTGGACGTGGCGTTGGGGGCGAGTGTTTGGGGCGCGTGAGAGATGTGGAAGATGGGAATGCTCGGAATCGGTCGGACCGATTCCTCGGCCTCGCTCTTCGCTCGGCCCGTGCCTGCGGCACGTCCAAGGACAGCCACCGGCTGTCCTTGAGCGAACCCCGGTGGGTTCTCATCCCAAGACCCCTATCCAAACAACAACGGCCCTCAAGGGGCCGTTGTTGTTTGGAGCGGGTGATGGGAATCGAACCCACGTAATCAGCTTGGGAAGCTGGAGTTCTACCATTGAACTACACCCGCATCGGGGCGCGAGTTTACGTGATCGCGCGGGTGGCGCCGGCATGTAGGACAAGGCCGCAACATGTCGGCGGCACGGACGCGGCGACGGGCGTGAGCCCTAGCATCCTGCGGCATTCAACAACCACCTCCCCAAGCAGGAGAACACCATGACAGCACGGCGCACCCTCACCTCCCTCCTGATCGCTTCCCTCGTCTTCAGCGGCATGGCTCAGGCGGCGCCCACCGCGCTGATCAGCACCGAGCAGGCCGCCGCAGCCATGCAGGCCGCCCCGCGCAGCGATGCCCACGCCAGGCTGCACGCAGCGCTGGACCGCGCCGACCTGGCCGCCATGCTGCAGGCCCGCGGCGTGCAAGCCGACGAGATGCGTGCCCGCGTCGATGCGCTGACCGACGCCGAAGCCCAGCAGATGGTGACGCAGATCGACCAGGCCCCTGCGGGCAGCAGCGATATCCTCGGCATCATCTTCACGGTCTTCATCATCCTGCTGGTGACCGACATCCTGGGCCTGACCAAGGTCTTCCCGTTCACACGCTCGGTGCGTTGATCGGCCGAACCGCAGCGGCCATCGCGGCGCTGCTGCTGAGCGGCTGCGCAAGCTTCTTCACGCCGCCGCAGACCGCCGCGCTGCTCGCCCAGCCGCCGCAAGACCTGGCCCCGCGCGTGGAGCGCACCGCGGTGCCGTTCTTCGCGCAGACGCGCGACCACTGCGGCCCGGCCGCGTTGGCTACCGTGCTGGCCGACATCGGCCTGCCCGCCGACCCCGACCGCCTGGCCGACGCCGTCTTCCTGCCCTCGCGCGCCGGCAGCCTGCAGCTGGAGATGCTGGGCGGCGCGCGCCGCCAGGGCGCGGTGGCCACCCGGCTGCCTCGCGAGCTGGAGGCCTTGCTGCGCGAGGTGGCTGCCGGTCACGCCGTCGTCGTGCTGCAGAACCTGGGCCTGGACTTCATCCCACGCTGGCATTACGCCGTCGTCGTCGGCTACGACCTGACCGAGCGCGAGCTCATCCTGCGCAGCGGCACGACGGAGCGCGCCACGCTGCCGCTGCGCACCTTCGAGTACACCTGGGCACGCGGCGGCCGCTGGGCCATCGCCGTGCTGCCGCCGGACCGGCTGCCGGCCACAGCGACGGAGACCGACGCACTGGACGCCGCCGTCGGCTTCGAGCGCGCCGCGCCACCGGCCCGCGCGGCGCTGGCCTATCGCACGCTGCTGGCACGCTGGCCGGGCAATCTGCTGGCGGGCATCGGCCTGGGCAACACGCTCAATGCAGCGGGCGACGCGGCCGGTGCCCGCGCCGCTTTCGAGGCCGTCGTGGCGCAGCACGACAGCGCCGTGGCCTGGATCAATCTCGCCCGCTTGCGCCTGGACGCCGGCGACCGCAGCGGCGCCCGCACGGCTGCGCAACAAGGCCTGCAGCGCGCCAACGCCGCCGAGCCCGCGTGGCGCGATGCGGCACTCGCCACACTCACGGCCACTGACGAACGGCGCTGAGGGCCTGCGCGGCTAAAGTCGCGCGCATGACGTCTCCCGCTGTATCGCGTCCGCCCGCCACGCTGCTGCTCGCCTGGCGCCAATTGCTGCGGGACTGGCGAGCCGGCGAACTGCGCCTGTTGATGCTGGCGGTGGCGCTGGCCGTCGCGGCCCTGTGCGCGGTGGCCTTCCTGTCGGACCGGCTCGACGCGGGCCTGCGCCGTGACGCGGCCCAGTTGCTCGGCGGCGATGCCGTCGTCGCCAGCGACCAGCCCACGCCGCAAGCCATCGTCGACCTGGCCGCCGAACTCAAGCTGACGACCGTGCGCAGCGCGGCCTTCCCGAGCATGGCGCGGGCCGACGAGGCCCAGGGCGGCGAGAGCCGGCTCGTGTCGGTCAAGGCGGTCGGCAGCGGCTACCCGCTGCGGGGCCGCATCAAGCTGCGCGACAGCCTGCCGGCCCAGGGCCTGGCGCCCGCAGCCGGCGAGGTCTGGGTGGACCCGGCCGTGGTCGATGGCCTCGGGCTCAAGCTCGGCGACACGCTGCTGCTGGGCGACAGCCGGCTCAAGGTGAGCGCCCTCATCGAGACCGAGCCGGACCGTGGCGCCGGCTTCATCAACTTCGCGCCGCGCGTCATGCTGGGCGAGGTGGACCTGGCCGCCACGCATCTGGTGCAACCGGCCAGCCGCATCACCTACCGCCTGGCCCTGGTGCCCGCGCCGGGTGCGGCGCCGGACGCCGTGAAGCGCTTCGTGACCGACGCCGAGAAGCTCATAGCGACGCAGAAGCTGCGCGGCCTGCGCCTGGAGTCGCTGGAGTCCGGCCGGCCCGAGATGCGCCAGACGCTGGACCGCGCGGCGCGCTTCCTGCGGCTGGTGGCGATGCTGTCGGCCCTGCTCGCCGCCGTGGCCGTGGCGCTGGCGGCGCGTGACTTTGCCGCCCGCCACCTGGACGCCTGCGCCATGCTGCGCGTGCTGGGCCAGCCGCAGCGGCGCATCGCCTGGGCCTATGGGCTGGAGTTCCTGCTCGCCGGCCTCGCCGCCAGCGTGGCAGGCGTGCTGATCGGCCTGGCGCTGCACCAGGTCTTCGTGTCGCTACTGGCCGGCCTCATCGATGTGGCGCTGCCGGCGCCCAGCATCTGGCCGGCGCTGCTCGGCCTGGGCCTGGGCCTGTCGCTGCTGCTGGGCTTCGGCCTGCCGCCGGTGCTGCAGCTGGCCGCGGTGCCGCCGCTGCGCGTCATCCGCCGCGACCTGGGTGCGCCCAAGGCCAGCTCGCTGCTGGTGCTGGGCGCGGGTGTGGCGGGGCTGGCGGCCATCCTCGTCGTGCTGGCGGGCGACCTCGTGCTCGGCGCCATCGCGGCAGCGGGCTTTGCCGCAGCGGTGCTGGTGTTCGCGCTGCTGGCCTGGCTGGCGGTGAAGCTGCTGCGCCGCGTGGTGCCTGCCAACGTCAGCGGCGCGAGCGTGCCGCGCTGGCTGCTGCTGGCCACGCGCCAGGTGGCGGCGCGGCCGGGGTTCGCCGTCATGCAGGTGTCGTCGCTGGCCGTGGGCCTGCTGGCGCTGGCGCTGCTGGTGCTGCTGCGCACCGACCTCATCGACAGCTGGCGCCGCGCCACGCCGGCCGCGGCACCGGACCGCTTCGTCATCAACATCCAGCCCGACCAGGGCGAGGCCTTCCGCAACATGCTGACCGACGCCGGCATCRCCAAGTTCGACTGGTATCCCATGATCCGCGGGCGCTTGACGACGATCAACAGCGAGACCGTGCAGGGCAAGCACTTCACCGAGGACCGTGCCCAACGCCTGGCCGAGCGCGAGTTCAACCTCAGCCACACGGCCGAACTGCCCGAGCACAACCTGATCGTGGCGGGCCGCTGGGGCGCCGCCGCGCCCGGCGAGATGGGCTTGAGCGTGGAGGAAGGTCTGGCCAAAACGCTGAACCTGAAGCTGGGCGACACCCTCGCCTTCGACATCGCCGGCCAGCCGGCGCAGGGCCGCGTCACCAGCCTGCGCAAGGTGGACTGGTCGTCGATGCGGGTGAACTTCTTCGTGCTGTTCGAAAAGGCCGAGTTGCCCGAGTTGCCCGCCACGCAGATCGCGGCCTACCGCATGCCGGCGGCAAGCAAGCTGGACCGCCAACTGGCGCGGCAGTTCCCCAACCTGACCGTCATCGACGTGTCGGCCCAGCTCAACCAGGTGCAGGGCGTGCTGGACCAGGTCATCCAGGCCGTGCAGTTCCTGTTCGGCTTCACGCTGGCGACCGGCCTGGTCGTGCTGCTGGCGGCGGTGGGCAGCACGCGGGAGGCGCGCACGCGCGAGTTCGGGCTGATGCGGGCCCTGGGCGCGCCCTCGTCGCTGCTGGCACAGGTGCAGCGCGCCGAGCTGCTCGGCGTGGGCGCGCTGGCGGGCTTCCTGGCCGGCAGCGTGGCCCTGGTGCTGGCAGCCCTGCTGGCGCGCTTCGTCTTCGAGTTCGACTGGCAGATCAAACCCTGGGTGCCGCTGGTGAGCGCCGTCTGCGGCGCGCTGCTGGCCTGGAGCGCGGGCTGGTGGAGCCTGCGCGGCGTGCTGCAGCGGCCTGTGATGCAGACATTACGGGAAGCTCAAGCCGAATGAAATCATTGGGTGCCCGGGACATCGGCCGCTACCTGGCGCTGTCGGCAGGCATCACCGCCGTCTACTACCTGCTGGGCCGCCTAGGCCTGCTGATGGTGCTGCCGCCCTACCAGCTGTCGCCCATGTACCCGGCCGCCGGCTGGGGGCTGGCGGTGCTGCTGGTGCTGGGGCTGCGCTACCTGCCAGCCGTTGCGCTGGGCTCCTTCGTCGTGCAGCTGACGATGCTTGGCTTCGAGTCCCTGCCGCTGGCCGTGGGCATCGGCTGCGGCGCGGCGGCGCAGGCTGCCGCGGGCACGCTGCTGATGCGGCGCTGGTGCGGCCGGCCGCTGGTGCTGGCCTCGCCGCGCGAGGTGGCGGGCTATCTCGCGGCGGCCACACTGGCCGGCTGCGTCAGCCCGAGCTGCGCCACGCTGCTGCTGAAGGCCGCCGGCATCATCGCCGCGCCGCAGATGGGCCAGGTCTGGACGATCTGGTGGACGGGCGACCTGATGGGTGTGCTCATCGCCACGCCCATCACGCTGGCCCTTATCGGCAAGCCGCGCTCGGCCTGGGCCACGCGGCGCCTCAGCGTCGGCCTGCCCATGCTGCTGACGACGCTGCTCGTCGGCCTGGGCGTGGCGGCCACGATGGCATGGGACCGCCAGCGCAACCGCGCCGACTTCACGCGCGACGCGACCAACGCGGCCCAGGCGCTGGCCGGCCGGCTGCGCGAGCCGCTGCTGACGCTGGAAGGCGTGCACGGCCTCGTCAAGGTGAAGCCGCGACCGACACGCGAGGAGTTCGCCCGGGCCACCAGCGGCCTGCTGACCGAGGACAGCCCGCTGCTCGCGCTGGGCCTGTCGCTGCGCGTGCCGCGCGCCGACGTCGAGCGCTTCAACGCGGCGGCAGCGGCCGACAACTTCTCTGCCCGCTTCCAGGCCCGCGACCGCAAGCGCGCCGGTGACCTGACCCCGCCGCCCGATGAAGACATGATGGTCATCCGCCTCATCGAGCCGCTGTCGCGCAATGCCGGCGCGCTGGGCGTCAATGTGCGCACCATCCCCAGCGCGCGCGCGGCCATCGACAAGGCCGTGAACCGTGGCCGCGCAGTCGCGTCGGCGGGCTTCCAGCTGTCGCAGGACGGTGAAGGCGCCGTCGGCGTCGTCGTCTATCAGCCGCTGTACCTGCGCCGTGTCGCACCGGGCGAGCCGTCGCTGGACGGCGTCGTCTTCGCCACGCTGCGGCCGGACCTGCTGCTGTCGCGCCTGGCCGCAGGCTGGCCCGAGCATCTCGGCGCCTGCCTGGTCGACCTGGAGCCGGGCGCCGTTCACCCACGCCTGGGCGGCCGGCCCGGTTGCGAGGCCGTGCAGCGTGGCGACGATGCCGCCCTGCCGCTGGTGACGATGCCGTTGGAGTTCGGTAGCCGGCACTGGGAGGTGCGCATCTATGACCTGCCCGGCATGGCCCAGGCGCCCGGCCGCAGCTGGGCCTTCGCGCTGGTGGGCCTGCTGGCGACGGCCATGGTGGGCGCGCTGCTGCTGCTGATGTCGGGCCGCACCCAGCACGTCGAGGCACTGGTCAGGGAAAGGACCGCAGCGCTGGAGCGCGAGATTGCCGGCCGCGCCGAGGGCGAACACGCGCTGAGCCAGAGCGAGCAGCGCTTTCACAGCATCTTCGAGACGGCGCCCATCGGCATCGTCTTCACCGACCTGAACGGCGGCTTCCAGGAGGTCAACGCCTACTTCTGCAACCTGGTCGGCGCCACCGCCGAGAGCTTGGCCGGCCGGCGCGCCATCGACGTGACCCATGCCGATGACCGCCGCGAGGACATCCGCCTGGGGCGCCAGCTGATGCGTGGCGAGATCCCGTTCTACCGGCGCCTGAAGCGCTATGTGCGGCCGGACGGCCGCATCGTCCATGCGCGCGTGCTGGTCAGCCTGCTGCGCGGCGCCGACGGTCGGCCGCACCGGCTGGTGGGCATCGTCGAAGACATCACCGACCAGCTGCGCATCGAGGAGCTGGACCGCGCCCGCGAGGCCGCCGTGGCCGCCAACCAGGCCAAGAACGAGTTCCTGTCGCGCATGAGCCATGAGCTGCGCACGCCGATGAACGCCATCCTCGGCTTCACGCAGCTGATGCAGATGGATGCAGGGGAGCCCCTGTCGCCGGCCCAGCGCGGGCGGGCGCAGCAGATCGCCCAGGCAGGCTGGCATCTGCTGGAGATGATCAACGACACGCTGGACCTGTCGCGCATCGAGGCCGGTTCGCTGCGCCTGGAACCCGCCGTGCTGGAGCTGGCGCCGCTGCTGGCCAGCGCGCTGGCCCTGGTGCAGCAGAACGCCGCCGAGCGCGGCCTGGCCATCAGCCAGCGGCTGGACCCGGCCGCCCTGCGCGTGATGGGCGACCCGACCCGCGTGACCCAGGTGCTGACGAACCTGCTCAGCAATGCCGTCAAGTACAAYCGCGTCGGCGGCAGCGTCAGCATCGAGTCCTCCAGCCCTGCGCCGGGCTGGGTGGAGGTGGCGGTGCGCGACACGGGCCTGGGCCTGAGCGACGAGCAGCGCGCCGCGCTCTTCCAGCCCTTCAACCGCCTGGGCCGCGAGCGCAGCGGCCTGCCCGGGACCGGCATCGGCCTGGTCATCAGCCAGCGCCTGGCCGAGATGATGGGCGGCAGCCTGCGCGCCGAAGCCCTGGATCGCGCTGAGGGCCCCGGCGCCTGCTTCGTTCTGAGGCTGCCCGCCGCGAGCGCGCAGACGCCGGCCATCGCGGAAGCCACTCAGGCCGAACCCGCGCCCCCCCAGGCCGGCCCGCACCGGCGTGTGCTCTACGTCGAGGACAACCCGCTGAACGCCGAGGTCATGCGCGGCATCCTGGAGCAGCGCCCTGGCCTGGAACTGGAGGTGGCGCCGACGGTTGAGGCCGGCCTGCGCGCCCTGCACGAGCGCCCGCCGGCCCTGCTGCTGCTGGACTGGCAGCTCCCCGACGGCGACGGCCTGACGCTGCTGAAGCGGCTGCGCGAGCTGGGCAGCACGCCGCCGCCCGTCGTCGTCGTGTCGGCCAATGCCCAGCCCGAGCAGATCGCGCTGGCGCAGGCCGCCGGCGCCGGGCACTACCTCACCAAGCCGCTGGACGTGCGCGAGCTGCTGGCCCTCGTCGATGAATTGTTGGCACCGGTCACTCCCCCGGAGCGTGCAGAATGAGGCGCTGGTCACTCCCTACGCGCAGTCAACAATGAGCTCCACCGACCTCGTCCCCAGTACCGGCGCTCAGGCCTTGCAGGCTCAGTCCCGCAGCGACGGCCGCCAGTTCCTGACCTTCCGCATCAGCGAGGAGRAATACGGCATCGACATCCTGCGCGTGCAGGAGATCCGCTCCTATGAAGCGCCCACTCGCGTGGCCAACGCGCCGGCCTTCATCAAGGGCGTCGTCAACCTGCGCGGCGTCATCGTGCCCATCCTGGACCTGCGCATCCGCCTCGGCCAAGCCAGCGAATACAACGCCTTCACCGTCGTCATCGTGCTGAACGTGGGCGGCCGCGTCGTCGGCATCGTCGTCGACTCGGTCTCGGACGTGCTGGCGCTGACCGCCGACGAGATCAAGCCCCGCCCCGAGGTGCCAGCCGCGCTGGACGCCCGTTTCATCACCGGCCTGGGCAAGCTCGGCGAGCGCATGCTCATCCTGCTGGACATCGACGCCATGATCAAAAGCCCGGATCTGGGCCTGGTGGATTGAATTCAGCCGCCGGCAAGTTAGCGTTCGCCAACTGTTTCATCCGCAGAAATACTGCGTTGCATAACCAGGTGCGCCGGTCTTAGCACTCTCCAAGGTGGAGTGCTAATATCCACTTCACCGCCGCATCCCACGCGGCGGTTTAGCTAGGAATCAAGACGATGTCTGCTTCTTCCGCCATTGCCGTTCGCAGCCCCTGGGCCATGGTGCCCTCGCTGGGCAATCTGGACGCGTACATCTCCGCCGTCAACCGCCTGCCGCTGCTGACCGCGGAGGAAGAATCCTCCGCCGCGCGCAGCCTGCGCGACAAGGGCGATGTGGAAGCCGCCGGCCGCATGGTGCTGTCGCATCTGCGCCTGGTCGTGTCCATCTCGCGCCAGTACGTCGGCTACGGCCTGCCCCAGGGCGACCTGATCCAGGAAGGCAACGTCGGCCTGATGAAGGCCGTCAAGCGCTTTGACCCCGACCAGGGCGTGCGCCTGGTGAGCTACGCCATGCACTGGATCAAGGCCGAGATGCATGAGTACATCCTGAAGAACTGGCGCATGGTCAAGGTCGCCACGACCAAGGCCCAGCGCAAGCTGTTCTTCAACCTGCGCTCGATGAAGCACTCGATGAAGGCGGATCAGGCCGATGGCCAGACCCACCGCAACACGCTGAGCGAGGCCGAGATTGCGCACGTCGCCAGCACGCTGAACGTCAAGCGCGAGGAAGTGCTGGAGATGCAGACGCGCATGTCCGGCGGCGACGTGGCGCTGGAGCCGCTGACCGACGACGAAGGCGAGAGCTTCGCGCCCATCGCCTACCTGGCCGACGACAGCCATGAGCCCACCCGCGTCATCGAGGCCCGCTCGCGTGACGAGCTGGCCGGCAACGGCATCCACCGCGCGCTGGACGTGCTGGACCCGCGCAGCCGTCGCATCGTCGAGGAGCGCTGGCTGAAGGTGAACGACGATTCGTCCGGCGGCATGACGCTGCACGAGCTGGCCGCCGAATACGGCGTGTCCGCCGAGCGCATCCGCCAGATCGAGGTGGCGGCGATGAAGAAGATGAAGAAGGCGCTGACCGAAGCGGCCTGAGCTTCTTCTGCGCCTGACAAGCAAAGGCCCCTTTCGGGGCCTTAGTCATTTCCTGGCCTGGGCTTCGGCCAGCAGCAGCTTGATGTCGTCAGCCAGCGGCTGGGCGCCGGCACCGTAGCGGACATAGACGCGCACGCGGCCCTCGGTGTCGAGGATGAAGCTCGCCGCAGTGTGGTCCATCGTGTAGGTCTCCGGCGTCTTGCCCGGCACCTTGGCGTAGAAGACCTTGAACTCCTTGGCGGCCGCCTTGGTCTGCTCCTCGCTGCCGCGCAGGCCAACGAAGCTGGGATCGAAACTGCCGAGGTAGGCCTTCAGCAGCGCCGCCGTGTCGCGCTCCGGATCGACGGTGACGAAGATGCCCTGCACCTTGTCGCCGTCGGCACCCAGGGACTTCTTGACCTCGGCGACTTCCATCATCGTCGTCGGGCAGACGTCGGGGCATTGCGTGTAGCCAAAGAAGATCACCAGCACCTTGCCCTTGAAGTCGGCCAGCGAGCGGGCGCGGCCGTCCTGGTCGGTCAGGTTGAGCTGCCTGGCGTACTCGGCGCCGGTCAGGTCGATACCTTTGAAGGCGGGTTGGTCGGAGGCAGCCTTCTGGCAGCCGGCCAGGGTCAGGGCGACCAGCAGGGAAAGGGCGAGGCGGCGGGTGCTCATGCGATGTAGTGGTCGATCAAGAGGGCCGCAAACAGCAGCGACAGATGCCAGATGGAGAACCAGAAGGTCCGCCGCGCGAGCATCTCCGAATACGAGCGCCAGAGCCGGAAGGCATAGCCGCAGAAGCCCAGGCCCAGCAGCACCGCGCTGACGAGGTAGAACCAGCCGCTCATGCCGGTCAGGAAGGGCAGCAGCGTGGCAGCGAACAGCACCCAGGTGTAGAGCAGGATCTGCAGGCGGGTGTAGTCGTTGCCATGCGTGACGGGCAGCATCGGCAGGCCGGCGCGGGCGTAGTCCTCGGCGCGGTAGAGGGCCAGCGCCCAGAAGTGCGGCGGCGTCCACAGGAAGATGATGAGGCAGAGCAGCCAAGGCTCGGGGCCCAGGTCGCCGCGCAATGCGGCCCAGCCCAGCACCGGCGGCATGGCGCCCGAGGCGCCGCCGATSACGATGTTCTGCGGCGTCAKCGGCTTSAGSAYSACGGTGTAGATSACSGCGTAGCCGAYGAAGGTSGCGAASGTSAGCCACATCGTCAGCACGTTGACGTACACGCCTAACAAGACCATGCCTGCGGCGCACAGCAGGCCCGAAAACGCCAGCGTCTGCGTGCGGCTCAGCTCACCCTTGGCGGTGGCGCGCCAGGCGGTGCGCTTCATACGCGCGTCGATGCCGTCCTCGATGAGGCAGTTGAACGCGGCGGCGGCACCGGCCACGAGCCAGATGCCGGCGACGGCGGCCAGCATCGTCAGCGCCTGAGACAGGTCGGGCAGGCCGGGCACGGCCAGGGCCATGCCGATGGCGGCGCAGAAGACGATGAGCTGGACGACGCGCGGCTTGGTCAGCTGATAGAACTGCTGCCAGCGCGGGCTGTGCATGAGGGCACTGGCGGTGGACGTGGAAGCCATGGTCAAGTTTGCGCCTTCAGGCGCGCGAGCAAGGTAGTGAGCAGGGCCAGCAGCACGGCGGCGCCGGCGGTGTGGGCGAGGGCCGCAACGATGGGCCAGTCGAGCACGACGTTGGACAGGCCCGAAGCGAGCTGCCAGCCGGCGGCGGCAAGCAGCCAGCGCGACCAGTTCGGCGCGTGCCGGCGCAGCAGCCAGGCCAGGCCGAGGATGGCCGCGAAGACGACGGCCGCGCCGATGCGGTGGGCCATGTGGATGGCTGCCAGCGCTTCAAAGCTGAGGAAGCCGCCGCCGGCACGCAGGCCGAGCTCGCGCCAAAGCTGGAAGCCCTGGGCGAAGTCCAGCGCCGGCCACCATTGGCCGCTGTGGCATGTGGGGAATTCGTTGCAGGCGAGCACGGCGTAGTTGGTGCTGACCCAGCCGCCCAGCCCGACCTGAACGATCGCCAGCACCAGCACGGCCAACACGGCACGCCGCAGCGCCGCGGGCACGGCGAGCGGTCGCGGCTCGTAGGCTTCGTGCTGCCAGGCGAGCAGCATCAACAGGCCGATGCCGAACAGCAGGTGGAGCGTGACGATGGCCGGGAAGAGCTTCATCGTCACGGTCAACGCGCCGAAGGCACCCTGCACGCAGACCCAGACCAGCGTCAGCGTGGGCAGCCAGGGCGACGGCGCGCGCTCGCCCCCGTGGCGCTTGAGGCGCCAACTGAGTGCGGCCATGACCAGGATGAGCAGGCCCACACCGCTGGCGAGGTAGCGGTGCGTCATCTCGATCCAGGCCTTGCCATGCGTCACCGGGCCGGTGGGCATGGCCGTCTGCGCGGCCTCGATGTGTTCGCGCGCACCGACCGGGCTGGCCGAGCTGTAGCAGCCAGGCCAGTCGGGGCAGCCCAGGCCGGAGTCGGTTAGGCGCGTGAAGGCGCCGAAGACGATGAGGTCGAAGGTCAGGAACAGCGTCAGCGCCGTCAACGCGCGCAGGCGGCCGGCCGGCGTGCTGGAGCGCGAGCGCTGCCGCCACCACAACAGCGGGCCGAGCGCCACGGCACCGCCGATGGCGGCGACCTGGCCGAGTGGGAGCAGAAGTTCGTTCATCGGCCTGCGGTGTCCCAGCTGGCGCTGGCCTTCAGCAGCTTGTTGAGGTCGGCCTGCAGCTTCTTGGGTTCGGGCTCGGCGGGGGCGCGCTCCATCCAGCGGTTCATCGGGTCGATGATGAAGAAGTGATCGGCGAGGCTGCGACCGGCAGCCGGCTTCAGCCAGGCGGCCAGGCGGTCGGCCGGCACTCGCAGCACGGTGACCTCGGCGCCCTTCTGCTTCACGGCGGCCAGCACCTCGGGGCGGGGCATGCCCGTGTCGGGGATCAGCCAGAGCTTGTCGACGCGCGGGCGCTCCTTGCCCAGCATCTCGCGCAGCTGGCGCTGCACGAAGAGCTGGCGCTCGCAGGCGGCCGGGCAGTCCGAGCCGTGCACGACGGCCAGCAGCCACTGGCCGCGCAACGCGGCCGGCGAGACCGGCTGGCCTTGCAGGTCGGTCAGCGGCAGGTCGGTGGGCATGTCGACGGCCGGCGCAATCAGCTCGCCATAGGCAGAGCCGCTGGGCTGGACGACGTAGAAGGTGAAGTAGGACGCCACGACCGGTGCCGCGCACATGGCCAGCACCAGCAGCATCTTCCAGCGCCCGGCACGCTGCTGCGGAACGGCCCGCGGATCGGGCAGGCTGTGCACCGCAAAGCTCACGGGTTCAGGCGGGCTGGCGGCGGAGCCGGGGGCGGACAAGTTGGAACCAGACATAGAGGACGAGGATCAGCGCGCAGAGCGAGAACCATTGAAAGGCGTAGCCGTAGTGTTTGTGAAGGCCGAGTTCCGGTGCCGGCCAGTGACGCAGCAGGCCATCGTCGGTTCCGGCGGCGCCGTCAGTCTGGACCACGGTCAGCGGCAGCAGCGTCAGGCCCGCTTCGATGCCGAAGGCCGCAGGGTCCAGATTCTGCCGGATCGCCCCGGCCGAACCTTCGCCCAGCTCATAAAGCCGCGAGGGCGAGGCGGCCAGACGGCCGACCACCTCGACCTCGCCTGCCGGCGTCGCCAGCGGTGGCAGCCGGTTTCGCTCGGCCGAGTGGCGCGGCGCCCAGCCGCGCTGCACCAGGACGGCGTCGGCGCGACCGGCCAGGCGCAGCGGCGTCACGACGAAAAAACCGACACGGCCGTCCATGGGGCGGTTGTCCAGCCAGACGGTGCGCTCGGCCACCCAGTTGCCACGCAGCACCACGCGGCGATGCAGCTGATCGGTGCCGGCCAGTTCGGCATTGCCGAGGGCGGGCCGCTGCGTTTCGGCGTCGAGGGCCCTCTGGATGCTGACCTTCTGCGCAGCCCGGTCAAGCTGCCAGACGCCCAGGCGAGCCGTCAGCGCGGCACCGAGCAGCGCTGCAACCAGCACCAGCCAGCCGCGCCGCGTCAGCATGGCAGGGCCCCGGGCGGATAATCCGCAGCCATGAAATTCGTGTTCCTGATCGCCTTCATCGGCATCCTCGGTGCGCTGGCCGCAGCCGGCTTCTTCATGCTGCGCAATGGACGCCGCGACAAGCGTGGTCCCAACATGGCGCGCGCTCTGGCGGTTCGCGTTGCGGTGTCGGTGACGCTCTTCCTCATCATCCTGTTCTGCTGGTGGATGGGCTGGATACAGCCGACGGGCGTGCCCTTGAGTCGTTGAAGTTCAATGAAAAAGCGCCGCATTCGCGGCGCTTTGTCTTTCAGCGCCGGGGCGCCCTACATCCAGTAGACGACGACGTACAGGCCCAGCCAGACGACGTCGACAAAGTGCCAGTACCAGGCCGCGCCCTCGAAGCCGAAGTGGCGCTCAGGGGTGAAGTGGCCCTTCATCAGGCGGATGGTGATGAACAGCAGCATCAGCGCGCCTACGCAGACGTGGAAGCCGTGAAAACCGGTCAACAGGAAGAAGGTGGAACCAAACACGCCCGAGGTCAACTTGAGGTTCAGCTCGGCGTAGGCGTGGTGGTATTCATAGGCCTGGAAGCCGAGGAAGGTCGCACCCAGCAGCACGGTGATCCACATCCACAGGATGGTCTTGCCGCGGTTGCCAGCGATCAGCGCGTGGTGGGCGATGGTCAGCGTGACACCCGAGGTCAGCAGCAGCGCGGTGTTGATCGTCGGGATGGGCCAAGGGCCCATCGTGCTGAAAGCTTCGACCATGCCGCCCGGTGCGGCGGTGAAGCCGGCAGCAGCAGTCGGCCAGATGGCCTTGAAATCTGGCCACAGCAGGCCGTTCTCCAGGCTGCCCAGCGTCGGCACGGAGTAGACGCGGATCCAGAACAGCGCGCCGAAGAAGGCGGCGAAGAACATCACCTCCGAGAAGATGAACCAGCCCATGCTCCAGCGGAAGGAGATGTCGATGCGGTCGCTGTACAGGCCGCCCTCGCTCTCGCTGATGGCCTGGCGGAACCACTGCTGCAGCACGAAGGCCCACAGCGCCAAGCCGCCGTACAGCGAGTACATGCCCCACTCGTGGCCGTTGACCCATTGGCCGGCGCCCAGGATGACGAAGAACAGGCCGATGGCGGCCATCACCGGGTGCCGTGAAGGCGCCGGGACGAAGTAGTACGGGGTCTTGCCCGGGGTAGTCGCTGCCGACATGTTGTTCTCCTAGTACTCGCTCGTTCTGAACTCTGTTGCGACCGGGCCCGTCAGGCGCCAGCCACGCCACTGCTGATGACCCAACGGACCAGCAGCACCAGCACCAATACAAACAGGGCCGCGCCCAGCACGCCCGCAATCACCACATGCACCGGATTCAGCTTGGCCATGTCTTGCTCATGGTCCCTGCCCCGGCGCACGCCGAAAAAACTCCAGGCCACGGCCGAGATCGTCTGGCGCAGCGAGGCCTTGCGGCCCACGGCGTCCTTGAAATCCTGGCCCGGCTTTTTCACAGCGCAGCTCCGGCACCCTTGGGCGCCTCACCGAGCTTGACCCCGCCCTTGCCCGCCACCTCGAAGAAGGTATAGGACAGGGTGATGGTCTTCACATCCTTGGGCAGCTTGGGGTCGATGACGAACACGACCGGCCACTGCTTGCTCTCGCCCGGCTTCAACGTGTACTCATTGAAGCAGAAGCATTCCAGCTTGTTGAAATGCGCCATCGCCTGCTTGGGCGCATAGCTCGGGATTGCCTGCGCGGCCATGGTGCGTTCCTGCTTGTTGCGGAACTCGTACATGACCTGGCTCAGCTCGCCCGGGTGCACCGTCATGTGCCGCACTGCCGGCTTGAAATCCCAGGGGCCGCGCGCATTGGTGTCGAACTCGACCGTGATCTCGCGGCTGTAGTCGACCTGGCCGTTGCCGTTGGCGAGGCCCTTGTCGCCCAGTTGCGTCTGGCGTTCGGCCAGCGACAGCACGTTGATGCCCAGCGCCTTGCAGATCGCGTCGTAGAAATACACGAGCGAGTAGCTGAAGCCGAACATCAACACAACGATGACCGTCAGCTTCTTCAGAAGCTGGCGGTTGTCGCGATGCAGGGCGGCCAGAAACTTCATGTCAGTGCGCCAGCAGCACCATCTTCGTGACGAAGCCGATGCCGAAGGTCAGCGCAATCGTCAGCAGGATCAACCCTAGCCGGCGATTGGCCTTGCGCTGTTCAGGCGTCATGCTCATCAGCCAATGATCCGGGTCGCCGAGGCGTCCAGCTTGGGCGGCTCTTCGAAGGTGTGGAAGGGCGCCGGCGACGGCACTTCCCACTCCAGGCCTTCAGCGGCTTCCCAAGGCTTCTGCGACGCCTTCTCACCCTTGCCGCGCATCATCGGCACGACGACGAACAGGAAGAAGTAGACCTGCATCAGGCCGAACCAGAAGGCGCCGACCGATGCGATGGCGTTGAAGTCGGTGAACTGCATGGGGTAGTCGGCATAGCGACGCGGCATGCCGGCCAGACCCAGGAAGTGCATCGGGAAGAAGGTCACGTTGAACGCGATCAGCGAGCCCCAGAAGTGGATCTTGCCGCGGGTCTCGGAGTACATGACACCGGTCCACTTCGGGCCCCAGTAGTAGACGCCGGCGAACAGCGCGTACAGCGAGCCGGCCACCAGCACGTAGTGGAAGTGGGCCACGACGTAGTAGGTGTCCTGCAGCTGGATGTCGACTGGCGCCATCGCGAGGATGAGGCCGGTAAAGCCGCCCATCGTGAACACGAAGATGAAGCCGACGGCGAACAGCATCGGCGTCTCGAAGGTCATCGAGCCGCGCCACATCGTCGCCAGCCAGTTGAAGATCTTCACGCCSGTGGGCACCGCGATCAGCATGGTCGCGTACATGAAGAACAACTGGCCCGTCACCGGCATGCCGGTGGAGAACATGTGGTGGGCCCAGACGATGAAGGACAGGATGGCAATCGACGCCGTGGCATACACCATGGACGCATAGCCGAACAGGCGCTTGCGGGCGAAGGCCGGCACGATCTGGCTGACGATACCGAAGGCCGGCAAGATCATGATGTAGACCTCGGGGTGGCCGAAGAACCAGAAGATGTGCTGGTACATGACCGGGTCGCCGCCGCCAGCGGGGTTGAAGAAGGCGGTGCCGAAGTGGCGGTCGGTCAGCGTCATCGTGATGGCGCCAGCCAGCACAGGCATGACGGCGATCAACAGGTAGGCGGTGATCAGCCAGGTCCAGCAAAACATCGGCATCTTCATCAGCGTCATGCCGGGGGCGCGCATGTTGAGGATGGTGACGATGATGTTGATGGAGCCCATGATGGACGAGGCGCCCATGATGTGCATCGCGAAGATGCCGGCGTCCATGGACGGGCCCATCTGCAGCGTCAGCGGTGCATACAGCGTCCAGCCGGCGGCGGGTGCGCCGCCAGGCATGAAGAAGCTGCCCACCAGCATGATGGCCGCAGGGATCAGCAGCCAGAAGCTGAAGTTGTTCATCCGCGCAAAGGCCATGTCGGCCGCGCCGATCTGCAGCGGAATCATCCAGTTCGCGAAGCCGACGAAGGCCGGCATGATGGCGCCGAACACCATGATCAGACCGTGCATGGTCGTGAACTGGTTGAAGAGCTCGGGGTTGAAGAACTGCAGGCCCGGCTGGAAGAGTTCTGCGCGGATGCACAGCGCAAGGATGCCGCCGACCATCAGCATCGTGAACGAGAACAGCAGGTAGAGCGTGCCGATGTCCTTGTGGTTGGTCGCGAACACCCAGCGGCGCCAGCCGTGGGGTGCATGGTGGTCGTCGTGATGGTCGTGGTCGTGGGCGTGGCCGTCATGGCCTCCGACTGCGCCGTGGGGGGGGAGCACTGCACTCATGTGATTTCCTCTGATTCGGCGTTCGGAATTACTTGCGGGCGGCCACGATTTCGGACGGCTGCACGGTCTGGCCCGTCTTGTTGGACCAGCTGTTCTTCGTGTACGTGATGACCGCAGCGATGTCGGTGTCGCTGAGCTGTTTCCAGGACGGCATGCCCTTGTCCAGGCGGCCGTTCAGCACGACCTCGACCTGCTTGAGCTTGTCGGCATCCAGCACGACCGGCGAGTGGTCCAGCGGCTTGATGGGGCCGGCGCCGCTGCCGTCCGCCTTGTGGCAGGCCGCGCAATTGGCGGCGTACACCTTCTCGCCGCGGGCGATCAACGCTGCCTGCTCCCAGACCTTGCTCGGGTCGTCGGCCTTGGCGGCGATTTCCTTCTGCTTGGCAGCAACCCAGGCGGTGTAGTCCTCGGCGGACACGACCTTCACATGGATGGGCATGTAGGCGTGTTCCTTGCCGCACAGCTCGGCACACTGGCCGTAGAAGTCACCGGTCTTCTCGGCCTTGAACCAGGTGTCGCGCACGAAGCCGGGGATGGCATCCTGCTTGACGCCGAAGGCCGGCACCATCCAGGCGTGGATGACGTCGTTGGCCGTCGTGATGATGCGGATCTTCTTGTCCACCGGCACGACCAGCGGGTTGTCGACCTTGAGCAGGTAGTCATCGACCGGCGCGGGCTTACCGGAGTCGGACTGCTCGCGCTGGGCGGTGTCGAGCGTGGCCAGGAAGCCAATGCCCTCGCCCTCGCCCTTCAGGTAGTCATAGCCCCACTTCCACTGGTAGCCCGTGGCCTTGATGGTCACGTCGGCGTTGGTGGTGTCCTTCATGGCGACGACGACCTTGGTGGCCGGCAGGGCCATGCCGATGACGATCAGCAGGGGCACCACGGTCCAGGCGATCTCGACGGCCACGCTTTCGTGGAAGTTGGCCGACACCGCACCCTTGGATTTGCGGTGCTTGAAGATCGAATAGAACATCACGCCGAACACGGCAACAAAGATGACCACGCAGACGATCAGCACGAAGTTGTGCAGCCACATCTGGTCATGCGCGATGCGCGTGACCGGTTCGTGCAGGTTGAGCTGATTGACGCCCGGGCCGCCTTTGAGGTCATTCACCGCGAGGGCCGAACCCGTGGCCAGGGCGGCCGTCGCCGCCGCAGCGGCCCGGTAGGCCCAGCCGCGTGAGGCGCTATGCACTCGTGCGTTCATCATCGTCATGGTTGTCACTTGGTTCTTTGAAGAGCAGGACTTGCTGGTCCGCCCCATACGGAGGAATGGGCCGGACTTGGCACTGCAAGATCCGCGGATTGGGTCGGGCTTTGCCCTTGACCCTCTTAGCGGCCCGGGATTTTAGCCCGAGCTCCTTGGGTGCCCGCCGCAGGCCGGCCCCTGGGAATCACCTAGCGAACCTGCCAATCAGCCCTCGGAGCGCCCTTTGCGCAGCGTGGCGCGCATGGCGTCGACCGAGACATGGGTTTCGGCCGCCATCGTCAGCCTCGGCGCCGCCTTGAAGGCGTGGCCGAACACCAGCTCCAGCGTCAGCCCCAGCCGCCCATCGGTGCCACGCAGACTTTCCAGTTGCGCGACCAGTTCGGCCCGCCACTTGCGGCCACGCAGACCCTGAAAACGCGCCGGGGCAAGGTTGCCGCCCAGCGCACGCAGGTCGGCCAGCAGGGCTTCGGGGCTGGCCCAGGTCAGGCGCAGCCGCTCCTGGTCCATCACCGGGTCGGCAAAACCGGCCTTCAGCACCAGGTCGCCGATGTCGTGCATGTCCCACCAGTCCGGCGCCGGGCGGCCCCAGCCGGCGCGGGTGTAGAGAGGGCGCAGTTCGACGAAGCTGTCCGGCCCCAGGCACGAGAACATGACGAAGCCACCGACCGCCAGGCTGGCCTGCCATGCGCTCAACAAACCGGGTAGGTCGGCACTGGCATGCAAGGCCATGTTGGACCACAGCAG
Source organism: Roseateles sp. P5_E8 (assembly GCF_054177665.1). Classification (NCBI taxonomy): domain Bacteria; kingdom Pseudomonadati; phylum Pseudomonadota; class Betaproteobacteria; order Burkholderiales; family Sphaerotilaceae; genus Roseateles; species Roseateles sp. P5_E8. Next base: position 46,941 of record NZ_JBGCUM010000021.1, read on the forward strand.
CTCGACCTCGGGCTTCACCGGCATTGCGTCAACCTGGCCGGAGCCCGTGCCACGCAGCTTCTGCCACCAGCTCAGGGATCGCGCACCAGCCGCGCGCTCGGCCAACGCCGGCTCGGCCTCGTGCCAGAGCATCTCGGCCTTGGGATAAGCCAGCCGCAGCAACTCGGCGCTCGCACCCAGCGCGGGCGAAGCATCCAGCAGGCGTGCGGGCCGCAGCTTGATGAAGGGCAGGCGCTCGGCCATGCGGCGTGCGGCCTCGGCATGCAGCCAGGGCGGCTCGGCGGCAACGCCCAAGCGGCGGGCCTGATGGCACAGCGCGGCCACATCGAGATCCTGAGGGCGCGGCCCCTTGTTTGAAGTAGGGGCCGGGACTGAATCACTCATGGGCCGGTCAGTATATTGAGCCGATGCTGCCAGCGCCCAAACCGGCACTCGTCGAGAAGGTCCTGATGCGCTGCGCTGGCCAGTGCGCCGTCTGCCGCGCCTGGAGCCACCAGACCATCTGCGAGCACTGCCTGGCCCTCTACGCCCGCCCCCAGCCGCGCTGCTGGACTTGCGCGGCCAAGCTGCCACTGGAACTGACGGGCAGGCCGCAGCCGCAATGCGGGCGCTGCCTCGTCGACGCCCCGCCGCTGGACCGCACGGTGGCCGCGCTGGACTACCGCTTCCCCTGGGACGGCCTGCTGCAGCATTTCAAGTACCACCAGGCGCTGGAGCTGCGCGAGAGCCTGCTGGAGCGCCTCAACTCCGCACTCAGCGCTGCCGAGGTCGCCACGCCGGACTGGCTGCTGCCGGTACCACTGTCCGTCGAGCGCCTGCGCGAGCGCGGCTACAACCAGGCGCACGAACTGGCCAAGGCGCTCGCGCGGCGGCGCGGCCTGCGCTGCGAGCCCGACATGCTGCTACGGGTACGCCACAACGCCGCCCAGGCCAGCCTCAAGCTGGAGGCCCGCGCGGCCAATGTGCGCGGCGTCTTCGCCGTCGAGCCGCTGAAGGCGATCCGGCTGCAAGGTGCCAGCATCGCCGTGCTGGACGACGTGATGACCAGCGGCGCCACGCTGTTCGAGCTGGCCCGCGTGCTGCTGCAGGCGGGCGCGATGAGCGTGCAGGCCTGGGTCATTTCGCGCACCCCGGAGCCTGGGGACGAGTAGCACCGCAGGGATACTGCGGCGATGTTCCACATCGTCCTCGTCCACCCGGAAATCCCGCCCAATACCGGCAACGTGATCCGGCTTGCGGCCAACACCGGTTGCACGCTGCACCTCATCGAGCCGCTGGGCTTTTCGATGGAAGACAAGCTGCTGCAGCGCGCCGGCCTGGACTATCACGAGTACGCCCGCGTGCAGCGCCACGCCGACTGGGCCGCCTTCCTGGCCGCCGAGTCACCCGAACCGGCGCGCATGTTCGCTTTCACGACGCGGGGCAGTCGACCCTTCAGCGAAGTGGCCTGGCAGCCGGGCGACTGGCTTGTGTTCGGCAGCGAGACGGCCGGCCTGCCGCCCGAGCTGCGCGACGGCTTTGCGCTCGAACAGCGCATTCGGCTGCCGATGCGCGAGGGGCAGCGCAGCTTGAACCTGAGCAACAGCGTCGCGGTCGCTGTGTTTGAAGCCTGGCGGCAGAACGGCTACGCAGGCGGCGGCTGAACCTACTCGGGCCGGGCCTCGCGGCCCATCAGGCGCTCGACCGCTTCGCCCACGTGCAGCCGGCCTTCCAGCAGCGCCACCATACCTTCGGTAATCGGCATCTCGACGCCCGCCTCGCGCGCCCGCGCCAGCACCGTCGGCGCGCTGTAGACGCCCTCGGCAACATGGCCCAGCCGGGCCAGGATCTCCGGCAGCGCCAGGCCCTCGGCCAGCATCAGGCCGACGCGCCGGTTGCGCGACAGGTCGCCCGTCGCCGTCAGCACCAGGTCGCCCAGACCCGAGAGGCCCATGAAGGTCTCGACCCTGGCGCCCAGCGCCACGCCCAGCCGGAGCATCTCGGCAAGCCCGCGCGTGATCAGCGCGGCGCGCGCATTCAAGCCGGGGCCGTCGGGCGCCGAGGCGGACAGCCCGTCGCAGATGCCCACGGCGATCGCCATGACGTTCTTGACCGCGCCGCCCACTTCCACACCCACCGGGTCGCTGGAGGTGTAGACACGCAACCGCTCGCCGTGGAAGGCATCGACGGCGGCCTGCGCCAGTTCGGCGTTCTCGCTGGCCGCCACCAGCGCCGTCGGCCGGCCGGCAGCCACCTCCTGCGCAAAGCTGGGGCCGGACAGCACACCCACGCGCATGGCCGGTTGCAGTTCGCGGGCGATCTCGTGGCCCAGCCGCCCGGTGCCTGCCTCGAAGCCCTTGCACAGCCACAGCACGCGCTGGGTGGACGGCAACGCCGCCAGCGTCTCGCGCAGGCCGGACATGGGCGTCGCGACGATGGTCAGGCCCTGGGCTGCGTGAGCTATTGCCCCGCCCCGGTCGGCCGTCAGCCCGAGCGCGGTGGGCAGTTCGCTGTCCGGCAGGTAGGCGGCGTTGCGGCGACTGGCACTCATCTGCGCTATGGCGCCAGCGTCGCGGCCCCACAGGCTGACGTCATGGCCGGCCCGCGCGGCCTGGATGGCCAGGGCCGTGCCCCAGGCGCCGGCACCGAGAACGCTGATCTTCATCGTCGTCATGCGCGGAAGTGTCCACCAAGTAAAACGCCCCGCACTCGGCGGGGCGCTATCAGCGAAGAGGCCTGATCAGTTGACCGCTTGGCCGCCTTGCGCGGCGCGTTGCGCCTGCTGGGCTTCGAACATGGCCTGGAAGTTCACTTCCGTCAGCAGCACGGGCGGGAAGCCGGCGCGGGTACAGACGTCCGAGACGATGGCGCGCAGATAGGGGTAGACCATCTGTGGGCAGACGATGCCCAGGATGCCTTCGACCTGGTCCTGCGGCACGTTGCGGATCTCGAAGATGCCGGCCTGCTTGGCTTCCACCAGGAACAGCGTCTTGTCGCCAACCTTGGTGTTGACGGTGGCCGTCACGGTGACTTCGAAGATGCCGTCGGTGACGTTCTCGGCCGACAACGTCAGGTTGATGTCGACCTGGGGCTGCGATTGCTCCAGCAGGATGTGCGGCGCGTTGGGTTGCTCAAGCGACAGATCCTTCAGATACATGCGCTGGATCTGGAACACGGGGGTGCCTTCGGCGGCAGCTTGGATCTCGTCGGCCATGGAACTCTTCTTTCGAGCGGAACGTCAAACAAAAGCCCGCAAGCGGCATGCTGCGGGCGGTGACTCAATTATGGGTGAGGCCTTATGACAGGCCTTACACGGGGATGTGGGGGCTTGCCCGGGCTTGAAATCAGGCAGCCTGGAGCAAGGGCTCGAGCCGGCCCTGCTGATCCAGCGCGACGAGGTCGTCGCACCCCCCGACATGGGTGTCGCCAATGAAGATCTGCGGCACCGTGCGGCGGCCGGTCATCTGGATCATCGCGTCTCGCTCAGCGGGGTTGAGATCGACGCGGATCTCCTGGATCTCCTCCACGCCGCGCCGCTTCAGCAGCATCTTGGCGCGGATGCAGAAGGGGCAGATCAGCGTCGTGTACATCTTCACTTGGGCCATGACCGGACTCCTGTTTACGCGGTCTTCTCTACCGGCAAATTCGCCTCCCGCCAGCCCTTCAGGCCGCCGGCCAGCACCTGGGCCTTCTCGTAGCCCAGCTTGCGCAGCATGCCCGCGGCGCGGCCGGCGCGTGCGCCGGTCGCGCACACCAGCACCAGCGGCAGGGCCTTGTTGGACGGCAGGGCCTTGTGGCCTTCGAGTTGGGCTAGGGGCACGTTGCGCGCACCCACCGCGTGGCCCTTGGCGAACTCCTCGGGCTCGCTGACGTCGATGAGGACGCCCTTCTCGCGGTTGATCAGCTGCACCGCCTGGGCGGGGCTGACGGCGGCGCCCTGTGAGCTGGACACCACCAGGGGCCACAGCAGCAGGCCACCCGAGACGAGGGCGACGACGATCAAGTACCAGTTCTGGAGCAGGAAGTTCAAGCAAGCATCCCGTGAGATTCAACGAAGCCGGCGATTATCGCCGCGTCCGATAATCCGCCGCTTCCACCACCCCTGTGCGTCTTCTGCCCATGTACAAGCTCGTCCTCATCCGCCACGGCGAATCGACCTGGAACCTGGAAAACCGCTTCACCGGCTGGACCGACGTGGACCTGACGCCGACGGGCGTGGAGCAGGCCAAGAGCGCCGGCCGCCTGCTGAAGGAAGCCGGCTACGACTTCGACATCGCCTACACCTCGGTGCTCAAGCGCGCCGTGTGGACGCTGTGGCACGCGCTGGACCAGATGGACCGCACCTGGCTGCCCGTGCGCCACGCCTGGCGCCTAAACGAGCGCCACTACGGCAGCCTGCAGGGCCTGAACAAGGCCGAGACGGCCAAGCAGTACGGCGACGAGCAGGTGCTGGTCTGGCGCCGCAGCTACGACACGCCGCCGCCGGCGCTGGAAGCGACCGACCCGCGCAGCGAACGCAGCGACAAGCGCTACCGCGGCCTGGACGCCGAGGACATTCCGCTGACCGAATGCCTGAAGGACACGGTCGCCCGCGTGCTGCCGTTCTGGAACGAGACCATCGCGCCGGCCATCAAGGGCGGTGAGCGCATTCTGATTGCCGCCCACGGCAACAGCATTCGCGCGCTGGTGAAGTACCTCGACAACATCGCGGACGACGCCATCGTGGGCGTCAACATCCCCAACGGCATCCCGCTGGTCTACGAGCTGGACGAGAACCTCAAGCCCATCAAGAGCTACTACCTCGGCGACGCGGAAGCGGCGGCCAAGGCGGCGGCGGCCGTGGCCAATCAAGGTAAAGCTTGATCGACCTTTGAGATGACCTCATCGACGCTGGACCACTCACCCGGTCCGCGTCGCATCAAGGTCACCGTCGAGCCCCAGGGCGCCCAACGCGCGGCGTCCACAGGCCCCCAGATGCTGAGCAGCCTCGCGCCCACGCCGGCGGCCATGTGGGCCGGGCCCGTGTCGTTGGCGACGACGACGCCGGCCAGCTGTAGCAGCGCGTTGTAGACACCCAGCGCGACGCCGTCGAGGCGGGTCGCGTCCGGGTACAGCGCCTTCGCGCCCTCCACCTCGGCCGGCCCCGGCACGATCACCACTTGCCGGCCCGCCGCGTGCAGMCGCCGCACGAAGTCCGGGAAGGCCGGCCAGCTGCGGTCCAGGAACTCCACGCGCCCGTTGGCAAACGGGCAGATCAGCACCAGGCGGCCTGCCTCCAGGCCGTGCGACGCCAGCAGCGCCCGCGCCTGATCGCGCTGCGCGTCGGAGACCTTCATGTGGATGTCGGCCGGCGGCTCGGCCTGGATGCCCAGGAAGTCGCAGGCCAGCTCCCAGTACTCGACCAGCGTGTGCCGCCCCTCGCGCTTAGGGTGGCCGCGACGCATCAGCCAGGTGCGGCCGTCGCCGGCATGGCCCTCGGCCTTGAGCCCGGCCAGGCGCGCGTCCAGTGCGGCCGAGAAGGCGTACGGAAAGAGCAGCGTGTTGGCGCGCTGGTCAAAGCCTGGATCCTCGGCCCTGAAGCGCCGCCTCAGCTCGCGCAGTTGCACGATGCGGTCGCGCAGATCGTTGGGCCGCACATGCACCGCCCAGCCCTCGGCCTCAAGCAGCCCGCGCGCCCAGCCCTTGCCCACCAGTTCCAGCCGGTAGCCATGCTGCTCCAGCAGGCGCAGCGCCGGCAAGCTCAGCACCGTGTCGCCGACAAAGTTGCGCAGGCGCACGATCAGCGGCTTCGGTGTGGGACGGGCTTCTATCATTTGCAGTTCAATCACAGTGGCGCGGAATTCTGACAGCGCCCCGCCCCAGCCTATGACCGCCGCCCTGCCCTCCTCGACCGAAGTGATCGCTGCGCACGATGCGGCATTGGCTGTGGCACCTTCGCCTGTCGACGCCAACGATGTGCGCGGCTGGATCGCCGTCAACCACTTCCACAACCGCAGCCTGTGGGCCCAGGAAGACCTGGCCCGCCGCACCCAGGCGCCGGACGCCGAGATCGTCGCCAACAAGCGCGCCATCGACCGCCACAACCAGGCCCGCAACGACGCCATCGAGCGCGTCGACGAGTTCCTGCTGAGTGCGCTGGGCCTCGTCGACCCCGCGACGCTGGCCAGCGCCCTGCCCCGCTCCACCGTAGCAGCAGGCGCGCGGCTGAACAGCGAGACGGCCGGCTCCATGCTGGACCGCATCTCCATCCTGGGCCTGAAGATCGCCGCGATGCGCGAGCAGACCGTGCGCGCCGACGTGGATGACGCCCATCGCCAGGCCTGTGGCGAGCGTCTGCAGCGGCTCATCCAGCAACGCGCCGACCTCGGCCAATGCTTCGACGAACTGCTGGCCGACTCGCGCGCCGGCCGAGCCTACTTCAAGGTCTACCGGCAGTTCAAGATGTACAACGACCCGCGGCTGAACCCGGCCCTGGTGGCGGAGTCCAAGTGATCCCTGCGGGCTTCGCCGCCAACCTCGATTGGCTGTACGCGGAGCACGCCTACCTCGACCGCATGGCCGCCGCGCGGGCCGATGGTTTCGCCGCCGTCGAACTGCAACAGCCGCATCTGCACGACATCGACGCGCTTGCTGCCAGCCTGGGCGGCTTGCGCGTCGTGCTCATCAACGCGCCGGCCGGCGACTGGGCGGCCGGCGAGCGCGGCTTTGCGGCCCTGCCCGGCCGCGAGGCCGAGTTCCGCGATGCGACGCTGCGTGGCCTGGAACTGGCCACCCGCCTGGGCGCCGAGCGCATGCACCTGCTGTCCGGACTCACGGCGGACACGCCCCAGACGCGGGCGACATGGCTTGCCAATCTCGGCTGGGCCGCAGAGCAATCGCCGCTGCCGCTGGTCGTCGAGCCCATCAACCGGCGCGACATGCCCGGCTATTTCCTGCACCGTCAGGCGCAGGCGCTGGAACTGCTGGCGGCGCTGAACTCGCCGCGCGTGCAGCTGCAGCTGGACCTCTACCACTGTCGCATCGCCGAGGGCGAATCGCTGACGCATCTGGCACGGGCGCTGGACCTCGGCGTTGTCGGCCATGTGCAGGTAGCAGGCGTGGCCGGCCGCCAGGAACCCGAAGCCGATGAATATGCCGCCGATTTCGCGCTGCTGAAAGCGCGTGGCTGGCCGGGCGCCATCGGCCTCGAATACCGGCCGCGTGGCGAGACCTCGGCCGGGTTGCGCTGGCTTACAGCCTCGCGCTGATCAGCTCGCGCAGCGTCTCGCCCAGCCCGCGCCGGTCCAGCCCGGCCGTCGGCACGGGCGGCAGGATCTGCACATCGATGCCCAACCCGCGCGCCGACGCGATGGCCCACAGGCTCTGCACCAGCGTCATGTCGCCAATGAAACGCGCCGAAGTGCTGAAACGCTCGCCCGGCTCGTACCAGCGCAGCACGACGGGCAGCACCGGCGACTGCGTGGCAACGGCCGCCTGCAGCAGGTTGGCGTGGAAGGGCAAGAGCTCGGGACCGGCGCCGGTCGTGCCTTCGGGGAAGACAGCGACGCAGTCGCCCGCCTGCAGCGCCTCGGCCGTCTGGTGCACGACGCGCAGCGCGTCACGCTTGCTGGTGCGTTCGATGTAGAGCGTGCCGGCGCCCGTGACCAGGGCGCCGACGACCGGCCAGTGCTTCACGTCGGCCTTGGACACGAAGCGAGCCTGCGGCAGCACGGCGTGCACGCCGGCGATGTCCAGCCAGGAGACGTGGTTGGCCACCACGAGATGACCCGCCGACAGCGTTGCTCCCGACGACTTCAACTCAATGCCGAGGATGCGCAGCGTCTTGCGCGACCACCACTGGATGCGCTCCTGGCGCTGCGCGGGCGTCATGCGGTCGAAGGCGGTGCGCACGATCCACAGGCCGTGCAGCACATGCGGCGTCAGGCGCGCCAGGCGCCCAATGCCCCTCATTTCGGCTCTCATTCCGCGTTGTAGGCGATGTGGCCCGCCACCAGCGTGGTGCGCACGCGCGCCGGCAGCTCGAAGCCGCTGGATGCGAACGCGAACGGCGTGTGCTTGCCCTGGCTGGCCAGCAGCTCCGGCGTGACGGCCCAGCTGGCGCCGGCGTCGAAGACGCAGACGTCGGCGACGCCGCCTTCCACCAGGCGACCGGCGCTGGCGGCCAGCGAACCCAAGGCGCTGCCCAGCACGCGCACCGGCTCATTCGTGACGACGGCCAGCGCGCGTTGCAGCGGCAGGCCCGAGTCCTGGGCCCAACGCAGGCTCAGGGACAGCAGCAGCTCCAGCCCCGTCGCACCCGGCGTCGCCTCGGCGAAAGGCACGGCCTTCTCGTCAGTCGTCACGGGCATGTGGTCGGACACCAGCGCGTCGATGCTGCCGTCGGCCAGGCCGGCGCGCAGCGCGTCGCGGTCGCGGCCCTGGCGCAGCGGCGGCGTCAGGCGCATGGCGGAGTCGAAGTAGCCGATGTCCACATCGCTCAGGTGCAGCGAGTTGATGGACACATCGGCCGTGACGGGCAGGCCCTCGCGCTTGGCGGCGCGCACCAGCTCGACGCCGGCGGCGCTGCTGAGGCGGCAGATGTGCACGCGCGCACCGGTGGCGCGGACCAGCTCGAAGATGGTGTGCAGCGCCACCGTCTCGGCGCTGACCGGCACGCCGGACAGGCCCAGCCGTGTCGCCACCGAACCGCTGGCGGCCACGCCGCCGCCCAGGTAGGCGTCCAGCGGGCGCAGCCAGACGGTGTAGCCATAGGTCGCCGCGTATTGCAGCGCGCGGCTCAGCACCAGCGTGTCCTTGATGGCCACCTCGGCCTGCGAGAAGCCGATGCAGCCGGCCTCGGTCAGCTCAGCCATCTCGGTCAGCGCGGTGCCGCCCAGTTGGCGCGTCAGCGCGCCGAGCGGGAAGAGGCGGCAACGGCTGAGCTTGCGGGCGCGGAACTTCAGCATCTCGACCAGGCCGGGCTCGTCGAGCACGGGGTCGGTGTCGGGTGGGCAGACCAGGCTGGTCACGCCGCCCGCGGCGGCCGCCGCGAGTTCGCTTTCCAGCAGGCCTTCATGCTCGTGGCCGGGCTCGCGCAACCGGGCGCAGAGGTCGACCAGGCCGGGCGCGACGATGAGGCCGGTGGCGTCCACCGTGCGGTCTGCGGTGAACTCGCCAACGTCGCCGAGCTTGACGATGCGCCCATTGGCCACGGCCAGGTCACCGATGCGGTCGAGGCCGGATGCCGGGTCGATCAGGCGGCCACCTTTGATGAGGATCTTCATGCTTCGTTCCCGGCGAGGATGGCCATGACAGCCATTCGGACAGCGATGCCGAATGTCACTTGAGGAAGGATGACGCTGCTCTTGCCGTCGGCCACGTCGGACGCGATCTCGACGCCGCGGTTGATGGGCCCCGGATGCATGACGATGGCGTCGGGCTTGGCCAGGCGCAGCTTGTCGTGGGTCAGGCCGAAGTGCTTGAAGAACTCACCGCTGCTGGGCAGCATGCCGCCGTTCATGCGCTCGTTCTGCAGGCGCAGCATGATGATGACGTCGGCGTCACGCACGCCCTCGGCCATGTCGTGGCAGACGCGCACGCCCATGTCGCGCAGGTCGCCGGGCACGAGCGTCTTGGGGCCGACGGCGCGGATCTCGGGCACGCCCAGGATGTTCAGCGCGTGGATGTCCGAGCGGGCCACGCGCGAGTGGACGATGTCGCCGACGATGGCCACCGTCAGGTTGCGGAAGTCCTTCTTGAAGTGCCGGATCGTGTACATGTCCAGCAGCCCCTGCGTCGGGTGCGCATGGCGGCCGTCGCCGGCGTTGACGACGTGCACATGCGGCGCGCAGTGCTGGGCGATCAGATGGGGCGCGCCGCTCTCGCTGTGTCGCACGACGAACATGTCGGCATGCATGGCGCTCAAGTTCGCGACCGTGTCGAGCAGCGTCTCGCCCTTGGCGGTGGAGCTGCGCGCGATGTCGAGGTTGATGACGTCGGCGGACAAGCGCTTGGCGGCGATCTCGAAGGTGGTGCGGGTGCGCGTGCTGTTCTCGAAGAACAGGTTGAACACCGACTTGCCGCGCAGCAGCGGCACCTTCTTGACCTCGCGGTCGTTGACGGACAGGAAGCTGCCGGCCGTGTCCAGGATCTGATCGATGACCGCGCGCGGCAGGCCTTCGATGGACAGCAGATGGATCAGCTCGCCGTGCTTGTTGAGTTGAGGGTTGCGTTTGCTGAGCATCACTTGACCTCGAAGGCGAATCGGCCATCTTCGCCTCGTGCCAGGCGCAGGTGTTGTTCGCTGTTGAGCGTCACGCGCGCGGCCGAGAACGCCGGCTCGATGGGCAACTGACGCCCGCCGCGGTCCACCAGCACCGCCAACTGCACGCTGGCCGGGCGGCCGAAGTCGAACAGCTCGTTGATGACGGCGCGCGTCGTGCGACCGGTGTAGAGCACGTCGTCGATGAGCAGGATGTCGCGACCGTCGACGTCGAAGGGCAGCTTGGTGTGGTCGGCCTTGGCCATGCCGCGCGAGCCGAAGTCGTCGCGGTGCAAGGCGCTGGAGATGGTGCCGGAAGCGACGCCGAGGTCGACGGCCAGCCGCTCGGCCAGCCAGGCGCCGCCGCTCCAGATGCCCACGAGGGCGGTGTCCGGTGTCAGCAGGCGCTGCACACCGCGTTTGAGCTCGAGGTACAGGGCCTCGGCGTCCAGCAGCAGTTCACTCATGGATGCTCTCTGAAGAATTGTTCAAGGATGAGGGCGGCGGCGGCGGCGTCCACGTCGTGGGCACCTTCGGCCTCGGCTTCGACGCTGGTGTAGCGCTCGTCCACCTCGAAGACCGGCAGGTGGTGGCGCCCGGCCAGGCGGCGGCCAAAGTTCTGTGCCTTGGCGGTCATCTCGTGCGGCGCGCCGTCGGGGTGGCGGGGCACGCCGATGACGAGGGCGTCGGGCTGCCAGGTCTTGACGAGGGCGGCAATCGCGTCGAAGTCGCCGCTCCTGACCGTGCCGCGCGGTTCGGCGGCGCCCAGCAGCCGTGTGCCTGAGGCCACGCCAATGCGGCGGGTGCCGAAATCAAAAGCAAGAAAGGACTGAAGCATCGGCGCGGAAGCGTCGAGCTTCATCAGGCGTGCCCAGCATCCGAGCTGAGCATGCGCGGGTCCACGCCCAGCAGCGCCAGCGCCTTCTCGTAGCGCTGCTCCACCGGCGTGTCGAAGATGATGGCCGGCGAGGCGTCCACCGTCAGCCAGCCGTTGCGGCCTATCTCTTCTTCGAGCTGGCCGGCGGCCCAGCCGCTGTAGCCCAGCGTGACCAGGATCTTGCGCGGGCCGGCGCCGTTGGACAGCGCCTCCAGCACGTCGCGGCTGGTGGTCATCTCCAGGCCGCCGGGCACGGCCAGCGTCGCGTTGTAGTGGCCGCCCTGCGCGTCCAGCGGCTCGTGCAGCACGAAACCGCGGTCGGTCTGCACCGGGCCGCCGTAGTAGACGGGCGTGTCGGCCAGCGGTTCGCTGGGCGGGCTGAGCTCGACCTTTTCGAACAGCGTGCCCAGCGTCAGCGAGATCGGCTTGTTGATGACGAGGCCCAGGGCGCCGTTGTCGTTGTGCTCGCAGAGGTAGACCACGGTGCCTGCGAAGGCCTCGTCGGCCATGCCGGGCATGGCGATGAGGAACTGGTTGGTCAGGACGATCCGGTCGGCAGGCATGGCGGTCATTTTATTCTGCGGGGATGAACCCACTCCTTGATCGTGCGCTCGTCTGGTTTCGCCGTGATCTGCGCGTGGACGACCAGGCGGCGCTGTACCACGCACTCCGAAGCGCAAAACAGGTCTTCTGCGCCTTCGTGCTGGACCGCGACATCCTCGATGCCCTGCCCCGCGCGGACCGCCGCGTGGAGTTCATCCTCGGCGCGTTGAATGTGCTGGACGAAGACTTGCGCCAGCTGGGCGGCGGGTTGATCGTGCGGCACGGCTTTGCGGCGGACGAGATCCCGAAGCTGGCGGCCGAGCTGGGCGTGCAGGCGGTGTTCGCCAATCACGACGACGAGCCGCAGGCACTGATGCGCGACGCACTCGTCGCCGACCTGCTGAAACCCCTCAATGCCGAGCTGCGCACGTTCAAGGATCACGTCGTCTTCGAGCGCCGCGAGGTGATGACGGCCACCGGCGGGCCCTACGGCGTGTTCACGCCCTACAAGAACGCCTGGCTGCGCAAGGTGGACGAGTTCTACCTGAGCAGCTATCCCGTCGAGCGCCACGCGCATGCCCTCGCCAAGACGCCGCTTGCCAAGGGGGTGCCCACGCTCAAGGACATCGGCTTCGAGCTCGCCGGGCTGACCGCGCACATCGGCGAAGGCAGCCGCGGCGCCGCGGCGCTGCTGGACGACTTCCTCGACCGCGTCGCCGACTACGACAAGAAGCGCGACTTCCCCGCCGCCAAAGGTCCCAGCTACCTCAGCGTGCACCTGCGCTTCGGCACCGTGTCCATCCGCCGCCTGGCGCGCACGGCCCACCAGCTGATGCAGGGCGGCGACCACGGCGCCGAGATCTGGCTGTCAGAGCTGATCTGGCGCGACTTCTATCACCAGGTCATGCACCACCACCCACACGCGATGCGCGCGGCCTTCCGGCCCGAGTACGACGCCATTGAATGGGAGACCGGCGAGCATGCCGACGCCCTCTTCCAGGCCTGGTGCGCCGGAACCACCGGCTACCCGCTGGTGGACGCCGCGATGCGCCAGCTGAACGCCACCGGCTACCAGCACAACCGCTTGCGCATGGTGACGGCCAGCTTCCTGACCAAGGACCTGGGGCTGGACTGGCGGCGCGGCGAGGCTTACTTCGCCGAGAAGCTGCTGGATTTCGACCTCGCCGCCAACAACGGCGGCTGGCAGTGGGCCAGCAGCAGCGGCTGCGACGCCCAACCCTATTTCCGCATCTTCAACCCGACCAGCCAGAGCGAGAAATTCGACGCCGAGGGCCGCTTCATCCGCCGCTACTGCCCGGAGCTGGCCGGCTTAGATGCCAAGGCCATCCACGCCCCCTGGGAGCGTGCGCCGCTGGCGATGCAGGGGGTGGACTACCCGCGCCCGGTCGTGGACCACGCCGTGGCCCGGGAGCGCACGTTGGCGCGCTACGCCGTGGTCAAAAGCAGAAAGGTCTAGGAGCCTGCCGGGCTTTGGGTCGGATCAGAACAGCTCGGCGTCGCTGTTGTCGTGCTGGACGGCTTCCTGGATCACGCCGCTGGCCACCAGGGCCGCGTAGTTGTGCACCTGGTTCCGGCCATGGCCCTTGGCGTGATAGACGGCCTTGTCGGCGCGCTCGAAGGCCGTGGCCGGCCCGTCGCTGTTGCGCACCTCGGTGAAGCCGATGCTGACCGTGATGTGCCCGACCTGCGGGAAGGCATAGCGCTCGGTGTTCAGGCGCAGGCGCTCGAAGGCCTCGCCGGCGTGGATTTCCTCGTCGCAACGCATCAGCACGACGAACTCCTCGCCGCCGAAGCGGTAGAGCATGTCGTGGAAACGGAAGGAGCCACGCATCAGTCGCGACAGCAGCAGCAGCACTTCATCGCCGATCAGGTGACCGAAGCGGTCGTTGACGGTCTTGAAGTGGTCGATGTCGATGACGCCGAGCACATAGTGCGGTGTCGCCGCCTCGTGACGCCGGTCCTCGGTCTCATGGCCGGCCACGGGTCGGGCCGGGAGGTCGGAGAGCACCTTCAGGAAGCTCTCGTCGAAGGTCTTGCGGTTCAGCAGGCCCGTCAGCGTGTCGCGCTCGGAGTAGTCGAGCAGGCCCTGAAAGTTGTGATAGATCCGCAGCACGCTGCTGACCATGCGCTGCGCGCCCGTGCCAAGCCGGCGTGTCGACAGGATCTCGATGACGCCGATGACGTCACGCTCGGTGGCGATGGGAAACAGATACAGCCACTGCCCGCCCTGGGCCACCTGAGTGACGCTGCGCGTGCGCATGGCCTCCAGGCGCAGCGGGTGCGTAGCCACCAGCGGCAGCGTCGCGGGCTTGGCCCACAGCGGGTCGGCCGTGGCGACGGCGTCGCCCGCGCGCAGGTGGGCGCGGGTGAGCCAGCGCTCCTGGCCGGGTTCGCCCACGGCGCGGTAGATGGCGGCCGACTCGGGTTCGAGCAGGTCACGCAGCGCCATGACGAGCGTGACGTCCATGACGTCACGGTCACGGAAGCCGGTGAGCTCGGCAAGATGGTCGACTACCTGGGACATGCGGTCAGACTACCACTGCGGCTTGCGTGTACTGGCGGATCAACCCGAGCAGATGCTCTTCGTCATAGGGCTTGCCAAGGTAGTGGTCGACGCCCAACTGGGCCGCATAGTCGCGGTGCTTCTGGGCGATGCGGGACGTGATCATGATGACCGGCAGCGGCGCCAGGCGCGCGTCGGCACGCATGTTGCGCACCAGGTCGAAGCCGTCCATGCGGGGCATTTCAATGTCTGACAGCACGACCGACGGCAGCTCGTCGCCGGACAGCTTCTCCATCGCGTCCAGACCGTCCTTGGCCAGCAAGACACGCAAGCCCACGCGCTCCAGCAGGCGCTGGGTGACGCGGCGCACGGTCAGCGAGTCATCGACGACCATGACCAGCGGCGCCTGCACGATCTCTTCGGCGTCCGGTGCGACCGGCTTGTGGTCGGACAACTGCCCGCGCGCCGCCGCAAGGCGGGCCTGGGCGTCGGCGCCGTACCAGTCGGCCAAGGCCACGACGTTGTAGATCAGCGCCACGTCGCCGGAGGCCAGCAGGCTGATGCCCGCAAGACCCGGCACGCGGTTGAGCTGGGCGCCGAGGTTCTTGACGACGACTTCCTGGTTGCCGACGACTTCGTCGACGTGCAGGGCCAGCGATGCTTGCGCGCTGCGCACCAGCACGACGGGCGCGTGCTTGCCATGGGTGTGGCCGCGGCCACCATGGCCCAGCAGGCCGCCCAGCCAATAGAACGGCAGCTCGGCGCCGCCATGCAGCAGTTTGCCGGTGGCATAGGCCGCCTCGACGGCGTCGACGGGCACGCGCTGTACCGACTGCATCAGTGCCGCCGGCACGGCCACCACCTGCTCGGCGCTCTTCAGCAGCACGACCTGGGTCAGCGCCGTGGTCAGCGGCAGACGCAGCAGGAAGCTGGTGCCCTTGCCGCTGGTGGACGTGGTTTCAATACTGCCGCCCAGCGTGCCGACTTCGGCACGGACGACGTCCATGCCGATGCCGCGACCGCTGAGCTCAGTGATCTGGCTGGCCGTGGAGAAGCCGGGCGCGAAGATGAGGCGGCGCAGTTGCGCGTCATCGGGTTCGGCGTCCGGTGCGAGCAGGCCCAGCTGCAGGCCGCGCTCGCGGATGCGGGCCAGGTTCAGGCCGGCGCCGTCGTCGACGAAGTTCAGGCGCACTTCGTTGCCATGCTGGCCCACTTCGATGCGCAGCGTGCCGGCGGCCTCCTTGCCGGCGGCCGTGCGTGCCTCCGGCATCTCGATGCCGTGGGCAACGCTGTTGCGCAGCAAGTGCTCGAAGGCGCCTGCCGTGCGTTCCAGTACCGAGCGGTCCAGCTCGGTCTGGCCGCCGGTGATCTCCAGCTTGACCTGCTTGCCGGCATCGCGGGCGGCCTGGCGCACGACGCGGTGCATGCGCTCGCCAATCGAGTCGAAGTCGACCAGGCGGGTGCGCAGCAGGTCGTCCTGCAGCTCGCGCGTCAGCCGCGATTGCGCGGCCAGTTCGTCTTCACCCGTCTGCACGTTACGGCTGAGCGTGCGCTGCAACGTGGCCACGTCGCCGACCGACTCGGTCAGCATGCGGGTCAGTTCCTGGAAGCGGGTGTAGCGGTCGAACTCCAGCGGGTCGAACTCGCGGCCGCCCTGCTGCGCCAGCTCCTGCTGGGTGTGCATCTGGGCCTCGGCCTGCAGGTCCAGTTCGCGCAGTTGGGTACGCAGGCGCTCCAGGTTGTCGTCCAGATCGAGCAGCGCGCCCTTCATCTGGACGAGTTCGGACTCCATCCGCGCGCGGCGGATGCTGACCTCGCCGGCCTGCGTGGCCATGCGCTCCAGCAGGCTGCCGCGCACGCGCACCAGGGCCTGGCCGATGGCGAGGTTGTCGCTGCCGGCGGCGATCTCGGTGCTTTCGGCGAAGCGGCTCCAGTCGATCTCGCGGGCCGGTTCGGAAGAGGCTTCTTCGGCAACCGGGGCGGGCTGGGCGAAACGGGCGAGCGGCTCGTAGCGGGGCTCGGGCTCCGGCGCGGGAGGCGGCGGAGCGATGACTGCGGGCGCCACGGGTGCCGCGACCGGTGCTGCGACAGCTGCCACAACAACGGGCGCATTCAGGCTGCGACCGAGTTCCTCGAAGGCATGCTCCAGCGCATCGCCGTCATGCTGCAGCGCCTGGACCTGGCCGTGGTCGGCCGTGCCGGCACGCAGCAAGGCCTCGATGGCCGACTCCAGGTTGTGGGCCTGCTCGCCCAGGCGCATGGCCCCGGCGAGGCGGGCGCCGCCCTTGAACGTATGCAGGGCGCGCATGCAGGCGTCGGAGCGGCCCAGCTCGGCCGGTTCGGCCAGCCAGTCGCGCAGGGCGCCATGCAGGTCCCGCAGCAGGTCGCGACCTTCTTCCTCGAAGATCGGGTAGAGCTCGGGCTCGATGTTGTCCGGCAGGCCGGCTTCGGGCTCGGGTTCGAGGGCAGCGGCCAGCGGCTCCGGCGACGCGGGTGCGTCGATCTCGGCGTCGAACCGGGGCTGCTCTTCGGCCGCGGGCTCGGGCAGCGCTTCGGGCGGCAGCTCGATGAGAGGCGCGGGCTCCGTGGCCGGGTTGCTTTGCAGGAAGGCACCGAGATCGTCGGCGACCGTGTCACTCAGCGGCGCGGCGGCCGTCATGGGCTCTTCCTGCGGCTGGTAGGCGTGCAGGCGAGTGATGACCTCGGGGTCGTTGGGCTTCAGGAACCCGGCAGCGAACTGGTGCAGCAGGCGGCGGATGTCGTCGGCGGCGCGCACGAAGAGTTCGGCGTCCTCCGCTTCGTAGGCGATGGCGCGCTGGGCGCGGCCGAGGGCGTGCTCAAGTTCGCGCGCCAGTGCAGAGAGGTCGTCATAGCCGACGGTGCCGGCGTTGCCGGCCAGCGCATGGGCCTGCACCTCGCAACTTTGCGGCACGGTGTGGTGCAGCTCGGCCGACCATTCAGCCAGGCCGATGGAAAGCTTGCGCGACAGCTCGTCGGCCTCGTTCAGGAAGATGTTGAACAAGGCAATGCTGATGCGCAGCGGGCCGATGAGCTTGTAGCCCTCATCGGGATCGAGCAGTTCCGGCTCGGCCTCGTCGACCACAGACAGAGGCGTGGCGACAGCCTCGTCTTCGTCCGGCGCCAGCGCCGGGATGACCAGCGTGATTTCCTCGGGCTGCTGCGGCGGCTCGCCGACAGGCAGGGGCTGCGGCTCGGCGGCAGGTTCGTCCAGGTCGAGCTGCAGGCGGAAGTTGGCCAGCGTCACTTCGGCCGCGGCCGGCAGCGGCATGGGTTCGGTCGCTTCGGCCGCATGCGGCATCAGCTCGGTCGGGTGCTCGCCGAAGTCCAGCGTGTGCTCGTCATCGGGCAGGGCCGGAGCGGCCTCGGCGACGATCACCTCCAGGCCCGCAGGCTCCGCCAGATCGAGGATGAAGTCCGGCGCGACGGTCTCGGCCTCGTCGGCGGCCGGCGTGGTGACGTTGACGACCTCGCCCACCAGGGCATCGCCGAAGTCGATGACCTCGATGTCGCCTTCAGGCTCCATCGCCAGGTCCACCGCAGGCGGGTCCTGGGCCGGCGTCAGCGGCAGATGCTCGCCATTCAGGCGCAGCGCATCGGCGCTGCGGCGCAGCGGATCGGGCAGGCTCTGGCCGGTCTCGTTGCCGGCGATCTGTTCGCGCCAGCGGGTGAAGTAGTCCAGGGCCTCGTTCGTGAAGCCCAGCAGCGCCGCATCGGCCTGCGGCGAGTGCTCGGCCAGCCGGGTGTTGTAGAGCTGCTCGCAGGCCCAGGCGCCTTCGCCGAAGTCATTCAACCCCACCATGCGGGCACTGCCCTTGAGGGTGTGGAAGGCGCGGCGGATGATGGTGAGTTCGCCGTGGTCGGCCGGGGCCTCGCGCAAGGCGGTGAGCGCGGCGCGGGCATTGCCAATGACCTCGTCGGCCTCCTCCAGGAAGATCTCGCGCATCTCCGGGTCGTCGGCGACGCTGGGCTCGGAGGCGACTGGCGCGCGGGCAGGCGCCGGCGCGGGCGCTGGAGCGGGCACCGGGGCCGGCTCCGACAGGTCCAGGTCGGGCAGGCTGAGGTCGGGCAGGTCCAGCGACGCCAGGTCGATGCGCAGCGGCTGCGTGGCCTCGTGGGATGTCTCGAATTCGGCGGGCTCGTCGCCCAGATCGACGTGGAAGCCACTGGCCTCGAAGTCGGGCAGTTCGACGGCGCCTTCACGGCGGCCCATGACGGCATCCAGGCGGCCGGTGGACTCGTCGAACTCGAACATGCGCTTGGCCAGGGCCGGTTGCACGCTCAGCATGTCGATGAGGAAACCCAGGGCGCCGAGGTTGTTGGCCAGGCGCTCGAAGACGCCACGGGCGGCGGCGCGCTCGAAGTCGATCTCGGTGCTGGCCAGGCTGTCCACCTCGTCGCGCATGCGCAGCGTGGCCAGGGCGGCCTGGTCCAGGCCCAGCACGCTGAGCACGCCACGCATGGCCTGCAACTGGCCGGGCACGGGGATGAGCAGCTCGCGGCGCGACGGGTCACGGAAATAGTCGTCGCACTGCTTCTCGACTTCGGAGAGGCTGGCGCGCAGTTCGTGCACGACGCTGCCCAGGGTCTGGCGATCGGAGACGCGACGGTAGAGCTCCTCCATCCAGCCTTCCAGCGGCTCGGCCGGCTGGCCGTGGGCGACGGCCTCGACGCGGCGCGCGAGGCGGCGCACGCGGTCGGCCTGCTCGGGCTGGTCGAAGGCGGCATCTTCCAGCGCAGCTTCGACGTAGAGCAGGCTGGTGGCGACTTCCATCGCCAGGGCGGGCGGCGGCGTGCTGCGCGAGCGCAGCGTCGCGACGACGGCGCGCTGCAGCGTCTGGGCCAGCACTTCGCCGCTCGGGAACAGGCGGGTCAGCGACTCGGCCAGCCCGGCGAACTGTTCGTCCAGGCTGCCGATGCGGTGCTGGTCACCCTCGGCGGCGCTGGACCAGCTCTCCTTGGCCGACATCACGCGGCGCTTGGCCTGCACGACCCAGGCCGGGTCGATGCGACCAAGGCTGGCGTCTTCGTAGTCGCCGGCCTGCTCGTCACTGAGGCGGTAGGCCTCGTGCACGGCATGCAGGCGCGGGCCGGCACCCTGGCTGAGGCGGCACTGGGCGCAGAAGAACAGCAGGTCCTGCGCGAGACGCTCGCGCTGCGGGTCGTCCTGGTCGCCCCGGCCAATCAGGCGCAGCTCATGCAGCAGCTTGGAGCCCAGGCGCTTGGTGTAGCCGTCGCTGGGCAGCAGCTTGAGTGCCTGGCCTTCGAAGACGGCGGCGGCCAGTTGCCAAAGCGTGCGGCCCTGGCCCGCCGGCAAAGCGGCAGCCAGGCCGGCGCACAGGCCGGACAGATGGGCCGCATGCGCCGAGCTGGGCTCACGCATGTGACGCAGCAACGCGGTCTCGAAGGGCGCGCGCACAGCCTCGGGCGAGCGCGGCAGCACGCCGTTCTCTATGGGCACGCTGCGCCAGGCCCATTCGTGCTGCCACAGGTCGGCCGGATGCACGCGCTCGGCACCGTTGAGCTGCAGCAGTTCGCGGTAGCTGGGGTAGAGAGCCAGCGTCGAGGTCTTGTTGCCGGCCAGCAGGCGGGCGACGTAGGCCAGCAACGCGAAGTTGGCGCGCTCGATGGTGTCGACGGTGCTGGCCTCAACCTCCAGCGGACGCTCGGCCAAGCGGCCAACGGCCGTCTCGGCGGCGCGCAGCACGGCGGCACCCGCCGGCAGGCCGACGAGGGACAGCACGCCGCTGACCTGATGGAGCTGGGCCGCTGCCTGCTGCAGCGGCACGCTGGGTTGGGCGTCGCCGCCAAAGGCCGACAGGCGGTTGTCGCTGCCGTCGCGAACGAGGCGGCGCAAGGTCTTGTGCACCGACTCCAGCGAACGGCGCAATTCCTCCTGCACCCACGCTAGTGGGCTGAGGTCGGCCGGGAGGTCGGCGTCTCGCAGTGAGCTGTCCATGTCGGTTCGTCAGGCGACCTTGAAACGGGACACGGACGCGCGCAGCGCCTCGGCGGAACGGGACAGCTCATGCACCATCTGGGCGGTGGAGCGCGTGCCCTCGGAGGTCTGCTCGGTCACCGCGAAGATGTGCTGGATGTTGGAGGCCACCTCGTTGGCATGCTCGGCTTCCTGCTGAGCCTGCGTGGAGATCTGGCCGATCAGCCCGTCAAGCTGGCGGGACACGCTGTCGATGTCTTCCAGCGCGCGGCCGGCCGCGTCGGACAGCTGGGTACCTTCCACCACCCCGCGCGTCGAACGCTCCATGGCGGCCACGGCGTCGTGGGTGTCGGTCTGAATGGTCTTGACCAGCGCGGCAATCCGTCGCGTCGCGTCGCCGGAGCGTTCGGCCAGCCGCTGCACTTCTTCCGCAACCACCGAGAAGCCGCGGCCGGCTTCACCGGCGGACGCGGCCTGGATGGCGGCGTTCAAGGCCAGCACGTTCGTCTGCTCCGTAATGTCCGAGATCAGCTCCGTGATCTCGCCGATTTCCTGMGACGACTCACCCAGGCGCTTGATGCGCTTGGAGGTCTCCTGGATGGAGTCACGGATGGTGTTCATACCGGCGATGKTGTTCTGCATCGCCGAGAGGCCCAGTTCAGCGGCCTGCCGGCTCTGGCGCGCCACGCCCGCCGTTGTCTGCGCCTGGGCGGACACGTCGGTGATTCGGCTCGCCATGCCCAGCACGGCCTCGCCGGTGGCGCGGATCTCGTGCAGTTGTTCTTTGGACGCGGCCAGCAGGTCGGTGGACGTCTGGTCGACCGCGCCGGTCGTGTCCGTCACGCGGGCTGCCGTCTGCTGCACCTGGCCGACCAGGTTGCGCAGCTCTTCCACTGTGTAGTTCACCGAGTCGGCGATGGCGCCGGTGATGTCTTCCGTCACCGTCGCCTGCTGCGTCAAGTCACCTTCAGCGACCGAGGACAGCTCGTTCATCAACCGCAAAATGGCGGCCTGGTTGGCGTCGTTGACGCGCTTGGCTTCTTGCTCCTGGGCCTCGGCGTCGCGCTTCTGGGATTCGGCGAGCGCCGCACGTTCGGACTGGTCGGCCACGAAGAGCCGCAGGAAGCCGAAGGCGCCACCGACGAGGGCGGCCAGCGAGGCCAGCAGGAGGAGGATCAGGCCCCAACCCGCGCCACCGGACTGCTCCAGCTCGGACGCGGCCTGCTCCAGGTTCTTGCGCAGGGGTTCGGAATCGCCCAGGATGGCGGTCTGCGCCTCACGCGCCGACACCAGGCCCTGCAGGTTGCCCAGAATGGCGGCTGCCTGGGTGCGGGTCTGCTCGTACTGCTTGAGCAGGGTCTGCAGGCGTTCCTTCAACTGCGGGTCGCGTGCGGCGTTCAGGCGCAGTTCGGGGCTGCCGCTGATCAGCGCTTCGGTGATGAGCTTGAAGGAGTTCAAGTCCTTGCCCAGCAGGAAGACCGCCTCGGGGCTCACGCCTTCCTGCGTCAGGAACTCGTTGGCGCTCTTGCCGATACGCTGGGTCAACATGACCAGCTGGCCGACCGCGGAGACCTCGCCCGCCGAGGCGCCGATCTGCAGGGCCTGAGATGACACGGCCTCGGCGCTTTCGAGCAGGTCGCTCGATTGCCGGTTGATGGCGCGCAGTGCCTGGCCGACCTGGGTCAGGATCTTTTCCTGGTTCTGGACGATCTTGCCGTTCTTCTCGGCGCGTTCCACGAAGGGCTTGAGCGAATCCAGCGTGGGCTGCACGCTGGCCGGCGCGATCTTCAGTTCGCCTTCGCCGGTGCGCAGGTTGTTGACCACGCCGCTGAGCGTGCCCACCGACTCGCGCAGTTCTGCGAAGGCCGTCGGGTTACCCACCAGCGCTGCCGACACCGACTTGGCCATCCGCTGCGAATGCATCAGCGCCTGGCCCGCTGCGCGCACCTGGGCGGCGCTGCGGTTGGAGTTGACCAGCACAAGGCCGACGGACACCGCAGTGCCGACCAAGCCAAGGGCGACGAGGCCCGTCAGCACAGCCTGGCGGTGGCGGCTGAAGAGGTCGCCTAGCTTCTCGGCGCCCGTGGCCGCTGTAGCAGCAGACGCCAGCGTCGTCGGGTCGGCCGCCTGGGTGGTCTGCGCGAAGTTCAGCGAACTGGCCGGGAACTCGCTGTTCGGGCCCGGCTCGGTGGGCAGGGCCGGCGAGATGATGGACGGCGCGTCGTCGCGCACGAAGGCGACGGTGCGCACGGGCGGCAGCTCGACGCCGGCGAGGGTGGTGTCGGCGTTGCGGGTCGCGTCGAAGCCGCCCCCGTGCGAGTCGATGGTGGTATCGGAAGCGTCTGGCGCCGCAAACGGCTGCTCATCGGCTTCGGACTTTCCCCTGATCTTGTCCAGCAGGCTCATCTCACCCTCGTCCTTCAGTGTTTGTGGTGCTCGCATCCCTGCGCGAGCCTTGAAGCTAGGAAGCGCGCATCACCCAACGATGTGCAGGAAGTTCTCCTGCCTTGACAACGCTTCCAGATTGATTTCCTGCCAATGGCGACCGGCCTCGTCGCGGCGCAGGGCGCCAGCAAAACGCGGCAGCGGCCCGGCCGGCTGTTCGGCGGCAAGCGGCAGTTGTTCGTCGCTGCGCAGGCCGGCCAGACGGTCCACCAGCAGCGCGCAATTCAGGTTCAGGTCGGCGCTCAGCGACACGAGCCGGGCCTGGGGCGCGACGCCGCGCGCAGCCGCACCGTCGCGCAAGCCGAGATAGACGGCCAGGTCGACGACCGTGAACAGGCCGCCACGCAGATTGGCCACGCCGGCCAGCCAGGGCTTGGCATAGGGCACGGGCTTGATGGGCACGGGCGCGAAGATTTCACTGGCCTGCTTCAGCGAGAACAGCAGGCCGACGCCCGCAGTTTCGACAGCCAGCCACTTCGCGATCAGCGTCGTCTCGCGCGCCGCCTGCATGCGCTCGGCCAGGCGCTGTTGCAGTTCACGCAGTGCAGTCTTGTTCGCCATGTCTGCGCCCTGTGGCTTCAGCCGAGGGCTTTGATCTTGGCCAACAACTCTTCGGCCTTGACCGGCTTGACGACGTAGTCGCTGGCGCCTTGGCGCATGCCCCAGACCTTGTCCGTCTCCTGGCCCTTGCTGGTGCACATGATGACCGGCACACCGAGGTAGCGCTCGTCGCGCGTGATCGCGCGGGTCAGCTGGAAGCCGTTCTGGCCGGGCATGACGACGTCCATCAGGATCAGGTCGGGCTTGGCCTCGGCCAGGCGCTTCATCGCCTCCTCGCCGTTCTCGGCCGTGCGCACGCTGTAGCCGCGCTTGACCAGCATCTCGGACAGGGCGTGCAGTTCGGTCTTGGAATCGTCAACCAGCAGGATGTTTTGGATGCTCATGGCTTTGTCTCTCAGTCGGCGCTTCTCACGGCCGGTGCTGCAGCACCGCTTGAAGCAGCTGGTCTTTGGTGAAAGGCTTGGTCAGGTAGTCCTGCGAGCCCACCATGCGCCCACGCGCTTTGTCGAAAAGGCCGTCCTTGGACGACAGCATGATGACCGGCACGCCCGAGAACTCCGGGTTGCGCTTGATGATGGCGCAGGTCTGGTAGCCATCAAGGCGCGGCATCAGGATGTCGCAGAAAACAAGGTCGGGCCGGAAATCGCCCAGCTTGGCCAGCGCATCGAAGCCATCCTCGGCCAGGGCCACGTCGTGACCCCCCTGCTTCAGGAAAATCTCGGCGCTGCGGCGAATGGTGTTGCTGTCGTCGATGACCAGGACCCGGGTCGGCCCTGCAGCGGAAACTTGCTCGTTCAAACCTTGTCTCCTCGGAGCTTCAGCTCGGGTCCGGGCCAGTGAGGCCGCGTCAGATGCGCACCATCTCGAAATCTTCCTTGCGTGCGCCGCAATCGGGGCAGACCCAGTTCATGTCCACATCGGCCCACTTGGTGCCAGGCGCGATGCCATGCTCGGGGTCCCCCGTCTCTTCGTCATAGATCCATCCGCAGATCAGGCACATCCAGGTACTGGGTTCGCTCACGGGTTGCTCAGAGTTTGCTCACTACAATCGAATCATTCTAGCCAGGGCCTGAAAGCGCAATGCTGAGGGCAAACGCCTGTGCCCAGGGCCCAGCAAACGCCCTTTTAGCGGCAGACTCCACGCTTTGCGCCAGCTCCGCCGCGACCGCCACGACCTCCCCATGAGCCCAACTCCCATTCCCACCGACCCCGAGGTCGACGAACCGCAGGACGAACAGGAAAGCCCGCCGCCGGCCTGCGTGCTGAGCTTCAACGCCAGCGACGCCTCCGGCGCCGGCGGTCTGGCTGGCGACATCGCAACGATTGCGGCCATGGGCGCGCACTGCCTGCCGGTCGTCACCGCCATCGTGCTGCGCGACACGGCCGAGATCTTCGAGCACGAGAACCTCGACCCCGACACCGTCGCCGAGCAGGCCCGCCACATCCTCGAAGACGTGCCCATCACGGCCTGGAAGGTCGGCTTCCTCGGCAATGCCGAAGCGGTCAGCGCCGTTGCCGAGGTGCTGAGCGACTACCCGGACGTGCCGTTGGTGACCTACCTGCCCTCGGTCGCCTGGATCGACGAGGACGACCAGCAGCAATACCTGGACGCGCTGCGCGAGCTGGTGCTGCCGCAGACGGTCGTGCTGGTCGGCAACCACAAGACGCTGACCGATTTCCTGCTGCCCGACTGGGACAACGAGCGTGCGCCATCGGCCCGCGAACTGGCCGTGGCCGCCGCTCAGGCAGGCGCCCAGCATGTGCTAGTGACCGGCATCCAGTTGCCCAACCAGTTCGTCGACAACGTGCTGGCCAACTCGCAAGGGCCCATCACCGGCGAGAAGTTCGAGCGCTTCGAGACGTCTTTCGTCGGCGCGGGCGACACGCTGTCGGCGGCGCTGGCGGCGCTGCTGGCGGTGGGCGCCGAGCTGCACTCGGCCGTCAGCGAGGCGCTGTCCTTCCTGGACCAGTCGCTGGACTCAGGCTTCCGGCCCGGCATGGGCAATGTCGTGCCCGACCGCTTCTTCTGGGCCCTGCCGCCGGCGGACGAAGACGGCACCGAGCCGACCTTCGAGGAAGTCGAAGCCGAACCCGAGCCGTCGCCCAAGATGCCGCGGCGCATGCACTGAGCCTCCTCCCCTTTCTGACATGGCCAGCAATACCGAGCTCTTCGAGCGCGCCGCGCGCGTCATCCCTGGCGGCGTGAACTCGCCGGTGCGCGCCTTCCGCGCCGTCGGCGGCACGCCCCGCTTCATTGCCCGCGGCCAAGGCGCCTACATCTATGACACCGAAGGCAAGCGTTATGTCGACTACATCGGCTCCTGGGGGCCGATGATCCTCGGCCACGGTCACCCCGCCGTGCTGGAGGCGGTGCAGAAGGCGGCCGTCGACGGCTTCTCCTTCGGCGCGCCGACGGAGCGCGAGATCGAGCTGGCCGAGGAGATCCTGAAGCTCGTGCCGAGCATGGACCAGGTGCGGCTGGTCAGCTCGGGCACCGAGGCGACGATGAGCGCCATCCGCCTGGCACGCGGCGCGACCGGCCGGGCCAAGTTCATCAAGTTCGAAGGTTGCTATCACGGCCACACGGACGCGCTGCTGGTGAAGGCCGGTTCGGGCCTGGCGACCTTTGGCCACCCGACCAGTGCGGGCGTCACGCCGGGCGCGGCGGCGGACACGGTCGTCCTGGAATACAACAACGTCGAGCAGCTGGAAGCCGCGTTCGCGCAGCACGGCGCCGAGCTGGCCTGCGTCATCGTCGAGCCGATTGCCGGCAACATGAACTTCGTGCGGGCCTCCCTGCCCTTCATGACGGCCATGCGCAGTCTGTGCTCGAAGCACGGCGCGCTGCTGGTGCTGGACGAGGTGATGACGGGCTTCCGCGTCGGCCTTGGCGGTGCGCAGGCCCACTACGCCCAGCTCATCCCCGGCTTTGCGCCCGACATCTCGGTCTTCGGCAAGGTCATCGGCGGCGGCATGCCGCTGGCGGCGTTTGGCGCCAGACGCGAGGTCATGCAGCACCTGGCGCCGCTGGGCGGTGTCTACCAGGCCGGCACGCTGTCGGGCAACCCGGTGGCCACGGCCTGCGGGCTGGCGACGCTGAAGGAGATCCAGAAACCCGGCTTCTTCGACGCCCTCACCCGCCGCACGCAGCAACTGGTGGCCGGCTTGACGACGGTCGCCGCCGAGAACGGCGTGCCCTTCAGCGCCGACAGCGTAGGCGGCATGTTCGGCTTCTTCCTGATGCCGGAGCTGCCGCAGAACTACGCGACGGTCATGACGACCGACAAGGAACGCTTCAACCGCTTCTTCCACGCGATGCTGGACGCCGGCATCTATCTTGCTCCGGCCTTGTATGAAGCCGGCTTCGTGTCGGCGGCTCACAGCAAGGCCGACATCGACGCCACCCTCGCGGCCGCGCGCACCGCCCTGCGCTGATCTCGCGCCCTCGCGGGCTGACTGACATGCATCTCCACATCCTCGGCATCTGCGGTACCTTCATGGGCGGCCTGGCGGCGCTGGCGCGCGAGGCAGGCCACCGCGTAACCGGCTGCGACGCAAACGTCTACCCGCCGATGAGCACGCAGCTCGAAGCCCTGGGCATCGAGCTCATCGAAGGCTTCGGCGCCGAGCAGTTGGAGTTCAAGCCCGACGTCTTCGTCATCGGCAACGTCGTCACGCGCGGCGAGCGCTTCCCGCTGATGGAGGCCATCCTTGACGCCGGCCTGCCCTATGTCTCCGGCCCGCAATGGCTGGCCGAGCATGTGCTGCAAGGCCGCCATGTGCTGGCCGTGGCCGGCACGCATGGCAAGACGACGACGACGTCCATGCTGGCGTGGATCCTGGAACACGCAGGTCAGAAGCCCGGCTTCCTCGTCGGCGGCGTGCCGCAGAACTTCGGCGTGTCGGCACGGCTCGGTGAAGGTTCTCCTTTTGTCATCGAGGCCGATGAATACGACACCGCCTTCTTCGACAAGCGCAGCAAGTTCGTCCACTACCGGCCGCGCACCGCCATCCTGAACAACCTCGAGCACGACCACGCCGACATCTTCCCGGACCTGGGCGCCATCGAGACCCAGTTCCATCACCTCGTGCGCACCGTGCCCGGCAACGGCCGGCTCGTCGTCAACGCCCGCGAGGAGGCACTGCAACGCGTCATCTCGCGCGGCTGCTGGAGCGAGGTGCAACGCTTTGGCGCCAGGAAGGAAGAGGCCGGCATGCTGCGCGCGCGCGGCGAGCCGCAGGCCTTCGACGTGCTGCGCGGCAGCCTCAAGGTCGCCCGCGTCGAATGGAGCCTGTTCGGCGAGCACAACCAGCTCAATGCGCTGGCGGCCATCGCAGCGGCCGAGCATGTCGGCGTGTCGCCCGAGCAGTCGGCTGCAGCGCTGGCCGAGTTCCAGAATGTGCGTCGGCGCATGGAACTGCGCGGTGAAGTGCGCGGCATCAAGGTGTACGACGACTTCGCCCATCACCCGACGGCCATCCGCACGACCATCAACGGCCTGCGCCGCCGCATCGCGCCGGCCGAGCGCATCCTGGCCATCTTCGAGCCACGCTCCAACACGATGAAGCTGGGCACGATGAAGGCCCAGTTGCCGTGGTCACTGGAGGAGGCGGACCTGGCCTTTTGCAACCAGCAGGGGCTGACCTGGGATGCCAAGGACGTGCTGGCGCCGATGGGCGCTCAGGCCATCGTGGGCGCTGATGTCGATGCACTCGTGGCGGCTGTCATCAAGGTGGCCAAGCCCGGCGACCACCTGCTCTGCATGAGCAACGGTGGCTTCAGCGGCATCCACGAGAAACTGCTCACCGCACTCGCTAAGTAAAAAGCCCCGCCGAGGCGGGGCTTCATCGCAGAACCGGTCGGCTTACTGCGCGGCGCCGCCGGCGTTGCGCAGGCGGATATGCAGTTCGCGCAGCTGCTTCTCGTCGACCAGCGACGGCGCGCCGGTCAGCAGGCACTGGGCGCGCTGGGTCTTGGGGAAGGCGATGACGTCGCGGATGGAGTCGGCCTTGGTCATCATCGTGACGATGCGGTCCAGGCCGAAGGCGAGGCCACCGTGCGGCGGGGCGCCGTACTGCAACGCATCCAGCAGGAAGCCGAACTTGATGCGCTGATCTTCCTCGCTGATGTTCAGCGCCGCGAAGACCTTGGCCTGCACTTCGGCGCGGTGGATACGCACGGAGCCGCCGCCCAGTTCCCAGCCGTTCAGCACCATGTCGTAGGCCTTGGCGATGCACTTGCCCGGGTCGGCCGTCATCAGGTCCTCATGGCCGTCCTTGGGCGCCGTGAACGGATGGTGGACGGCCGCCCAGCGGTTGTTCTCCTCGTCGTGCTCGAACATCGGGAAGTCGACCACCCACAGCGGCGCCCAGACGTCGTTGAACAGGCCGTTGGCCTTGCCGAACTCGCTGTGGCCGACCTTCAGGCGCAGCGCGCCGATGGCGTCATTGACGACCTTGGCCTTGTCAGCGCCGAAGAACAGCAGATCGCCGTCCTGGGCGCCGG
Organism: Roseateles sp. P5_E8; assembly: GCF_054177665.1. NCBI lineage: Bacteria > Pseudomonadati > Pseudomonadota > Betaproteobacteria > Burkholderiales > Sphaerotilaceae > Roseateles > Roseateles sp. P5_E8. The sequence goes on from NZ_JBGCUM010000021.1 coordinate 75,572, forward strand.
TGCGCTTGAGGATCTCGGCGACGGCTTCGTCGTGCAGGTTCTTGACGATGGGCGACTGCAACCCCTCGCGCCCCTTTGCAACCTCGTTGACCTTGACCCAGGCCAGGCCCTTGGCGCCGTAGATCTTGACGAACTCGGTGTAGGCGTCGATCTCGCCGCGGCTCATGGACGCTCCCTTGGGCACGCGCAGCGCGACGACCCGGCCACCCGGCGTGGTGGCCGGGCCGCTGAACACCTTGAAGTCCACCGTGGTCATCGCGTCGGTCAGCTCGGTGAACTCGAGCTTGACGCGCAGGTCGGGCTTGTCGGAGCCGAAGCGGTGCATGGCGTCCGCGTACTTCATGACCGGGTAGTCACCCAGCTCGACGTTGAGGTTCTTGCGGAAGACGTGGCGGATCATGCCCTCGAACATCGAGCGGATCTCTTCCTCGGTCAGGAACGAGGTCTCGATATCGATCTGCGTGAACTCGGGCTGGCGGTCGGCGCGCAGGTCCTCGTCGCGGAAGCACTTGGTGATCTGGTAGTAGCGGTCGAAGCCCGACACCATCAGCAGTTGCTTGAACAGCTGGGGCGACTGCGGTAGCGCGAAGAAGTGGCCGTCATGCACGCGGCTGGGCACGAGGTAGTCGCGCGCGCCTTCGGGCGTGCTCTTGGTGAGCATCGGCGTCTCGATGTCGACGAAGCCATGCTCGTCCAGGAACTTGCGCACTTCCATCGCCACGCGGTAACGCAGCATCAGGTTGTTCTGCATGTAGGGGCGGCGCAGATCCAGCACGCGATGCGTGAGGCGGGTCGTCTCGCTGAGGTTGTCCTCGTCGATCTGGAAGGGGATGGGCACCGACGGGTTCAGCACCTCGATCTCGTGGCAGAGCACCTCGATCTTGCCGCTGGCGACGTTGGCGTTCGCCTTGTCGCCTGGGCGAGCGCGCACCTTGCCGACGATCTTGAGGCAGTACTCGCTGCGGACGGTCTCGGCCACCTTGAACATCTCGGGGCGATCGGGGTCGCAGACGATTTGCACGAGGCCTTCGCGGTCGCGAAGTTCGATGAAGATGACGCCGCCGTGGTCACGGCTGCGGTGGGCCCAGCCCATCAGGGTCACGGTCTGGTCGAGCAGCTTTTCGCTGACTTGGCCGGCATAGCAGGTGCGCATGGTGTTCTTCTCCGAATTCTTTGCAGGGGTGTCTTGTGGGCGCTGACGGGCTCTCGCGGCCCTCAGGGTTGAACGCCGGCCGGGGCGTTCAACCCCGCTAATTTCGTGCGGCTTCGTCCAGCGGCGCTACGGCATCACCGACGTGCGGCAGCGGCGCCACCGTGCCCATCGAGATGATGTATTTCAGCGCCTCGTCGACCGTCATGTGCAGCGGCTTGACATCCGACCTGGGCACGATGAGGAAGAAACCCGAAGTGGGGTTGGGCGTGGTCGGCACGTAGATGCTGACGTGCTCGTCTTCCAGATGGCAGGCCACCTCGCCGCTGGGTGTGCCCGTGACGAAGGCAATCGTCCAGCTGCCGGCGCGCGGGTATTGCACCAGCACGGCTTCGCGAAAGGCGTTGCCGCTGCTGGAGAACAGCGTATCCGACACCTGCTTGACCGAGCTGTAGATGCTCTTGACGATGGGGATGTGGGACATCAGCCGGTCCCACTGCGTCAACAGCCACTGGCCGAAGATATTGGCCACCAGCACGCCCGTGGCCAGCAGGCCGCCGACCAGGATCACCAGGCCCAGGCCGGGCACATGGCGCAGCTCCAGGATGGCATCGCGCAGCGAGGTCGGCATGACCAGGGCCAGCGCGGCCAGCATGGAGCCGAAGACGCCGTTGACGACGTCCAGCACCTGGGCCAGCACCCAGATCGTGATGGCCAGCGGCAGCCAGACCAGCAGGCCGGCGACGAGATATTTGCGGAGTGAGGCGCCCACGAAACGTCCGGGTCAGTGGCAGGGGCAGGAGCCGCCGCCGTGCGTGGACGACGAGGCACTGGAAGCCTCGGGCTTGTCCGATTTGGGTGCTTCAGCGGCTGCCGGCGCGGCGGCTGCACCCGTGGCAGCGGCGGCTGCCGGTGGGGCCGTGCCGCCGCCCTTGAAATCGGTCGCGTACCAGCCCGAGCCCTTGAGCTGGAAGCCGGCAGCGGTGACCTGCTTGGAGAAGCTCTCGGCCGCGCAGGCCGGGCAGGTGGTCAGCGGCGCGTCGGACAGCTTCTGCAGCACGTCCTTGGCATGGCCACAGGCGCTGCAGCGGTAGGCGTAAATGGGCATGGCGGCTCGATCAGGGACGAAAAGCCCGCCATTTTAGGGGAGGCTCAGGCGTGGGGCTGCAGATGATGGCTGACGTGCTCGTGGCGATCGGTCAGCACCTGCGGCGCGAGCGAGCCGGCGACCATGCCGACCAGGGCGGCGAGCAGGCCGGCCAACTGCCCCGGGAAAAACTCGCCCCAGGTGCTGACCTGCGGGAAGAAGGCCACCCAGACAGCGATGCCCGCAAAGATCGAGAACACCGCACCCTGCGTCGTCGCGCGCTGCCAGTACAGGCCAAAGGCCAGCGGCACGAAGGCCGCGACCAGCGTGACCTGGTAGGCGGAGCTGACCAGTTCGTAGATGGGCGTGCCCTGCAACGCGATGGAGTAGGCCAGCACGCAGAACGCGAAGATGACCAGGGTGACGCGCATGGCGACGAGGGACTGCTTGTCGCTCATGCCGGGGCGGATCTGCTTGAGGATGTTCTCGACGAAGCTGGTCGTCGGCGCCAGCAGCGTGGCCGACGAGGTGCTCTTGATGGCCGACAGCAGCGCGCCGAAGAACAGGATCTGCATCAGCAAAGGCATGTGGCCCATGATGAAGGTGGGCAGCACGCGCTGGTAGTCGTTCTGGGCCAGGTCCAGCGCCTTGTCGCCCATGACGACGACCGCTGCCAGAACGATGAACATGGGCACGAAGGCGAAGGCGATGTAGCTGAAGCCGCCGATGATGGCGCCGCGCTGCGCGGTCTTGGCGTCCTTGGCGGACATGACGCGCTGGAACACGTCCTGCTGCGGGATGGACCCCAGCATCATGGTCAGCGCCGCGCCGAGGAACATGGCGATCTGCGTGAATGTGGGCTCCGGAAAGAACTTGCCGAGGTTCTTCTGGGTCGCCAGGTCCAGCACGACCCCGGCGCCGCCCGCCAGGTCGGCCGAGAACACGGCGATGACCGACAGGCCGATGACCAGCACGATCATCTGGATGAAGTCCGTCCAGGCCACGGCCAGGAAGCCACCGATGACGACGTAGACCAGCACGGCCAGCAAACCGATGGCCATGCCCCATTCCTGGGGTAGCGCGCCATTGGTCAGGATGTTGAAGACAAGGCCCAGCGCCGTGACCTGGGCCGCCACCCAGCCCAGGTAGCTGAGGATGATGGCCAGCGAGCAGAAGATCTCGACGCCCTTGCCGTAGCGCTGGCGATAGAAGTCGCCGATGGTCAGCAGGTTCTTGCGGTAGAGCTTGGCGGCGAAGAACGTGCCCACCAGCACCAGGCAGAGGCCCGCGCCAAAGGGGTCCTCGACGATGGCGCCCAGGCCGCCCTGCACGAACTTGGCCGGGATGCCCATGACCGTCTCGGCGCCGAACCAGGTCGCGAAGGTGGTCGTGATGACCATGATCAGCGGCAGGCTGCGGCCGGCGACGGCGAAGTCCGCCGTGTTCTTGACCCGCGTGCCGGCCCAGACGCCGATGCCCAGCGTGCCGAGCAGGTAGAGCACGACGAAGACGATGAGCGTGGTGTTCATGGGCGTGGGAGCGGGTGGGGCCGGAAAATTTCGCGCGAATTATGAAGGCGCCGCGCCGGTGCCGAGCTAGAAGCCGAGGTCCAGAAAGCGCAGCGCCAGCCACGCAAGACTGATGCCGAAGGCAAAGCCGGTGGCGCCCCAGAGCAGGCCCGACAGCAGGCGGTTGGTGCTGCGCAGCTCGCGCACCAGCGCCCGCATGTCGGCGTCGCCGCCGCGCTGGGCCTGGTTCTTCAGCGCGTCGTGCAGCAGGCGCGGCAGAGCGGGGATGAGCTGGGCGAAGCGCGGCGCCTCCTTCTGCAGCTGCTTGGTCAGCGCCGGCCAGCCGACCTGCTCGTTCATCCAGCGCTCCAGGAAGGGCTTGGCCGTGGCCCAGAGGTCCAGCTCCGGGTCCAACTGACGACCCAGGCCCTCGATGTTGAGCAGGGTCTTCTGCAGCAGCACAAGCTGGGGCTGGATCTCGACGTTGAAGCGGCGCGAGGTCTGGAACAGACGCATCAGCACCTGGCCGAGGGAAATGTCCTTCAGCGGCCGGTCGAAATGAGGCTCGCACACCGCGCGGACCGCGCTCTCAAGCGCGTCCACACGGGTCTCGGGCGGCACCCAGCCGGAGGCGATGTGCAGCTCGGCGACGCGCTTGTAGTCGCGTTGGAAGAAGGCTATGAAGTTCTGCGCCAGGTAGTCCTTGTCGACCTCGGTCAGCGTGCCAATGATGCCGAAGTCCAGCGCCACGTAGCGGCCGAAGGTCTCGGGCGCCAGGCTGACCTGGATGTTGCCGGGATGCATGTCGGCGTGGAAGAAGCCGTCGCGGAACACCTGGGTGAAGAAGATGGTGACGCCGTCGCGGGCCAGCTTCTTGATGTCGATGCCGGCCTCTTCGAGCACGGCGCGCTGCGAGATCGGCACGCCCTTCATGCGCTCCATGACGATGACTTCCGGCTTGCAGAAGTCCCAGTGCATCTCGGGCACCATCACCAGGTCCAGGCCGGCCATGTTGCGGCGCAGTTGCGCAGCGTTGGCCGCCTCGCGGACGAGGTCCAGCTCGTCGTGCAGATACATGTCGAACTCGGCGACGACCTCGCGCGGCTTCAGGCGCCGGCCGTCGGCCGAGAAGCGGTCGACCCACACGGCGAGCCGGCGCATCAACGACAAGTCGTCGTCGATGATGTCCAGCATGCCCGGGCGCAAGACCTTGACGGCGACCTCGCGGCCGTCCTTGAGCGTCGCGAAGTGCACCTGGGCAATGCTGGCGCTGGCCACGGGCTCGGCGTCGAAGCTGCCGAACAAGGCCTCCAGCGGCTGGCCGAAGGCGCGCTCGACCAGTTCACGCGACTGCGCGGCCGGGAAAGGCGGCACGCGGTCCTGCAGCTTGGCCAGCTCCTGCGCGACGTCGATGGGCAGCAGGTCGCGCCGCGTCGACAGCACCTGGCCGAACTTCACAAAAATGGGGCCCAGGTGCTCCAAAGCGAGGCGCAGGCGCACGCCGCGCGGCTCCTGCCAGCGGCGGCCCAGCCGCGTGACGCGCCTCAGGACCTGGAAACGCCGCCGGCGCAGGCCCGACAGGGCCAGGTCGTCGAGGCCGAAACGCCAGATCGTCCACAGGATGACAAGCAGCCGGGAGACAAACCTCATGCGCCGTTACCGGACATCTTGGGCGCGAAGCGCTCGGTCATGCCCGACAGGGTGCGCCGCAAGGTGCGGCCGAACTGGGCCAGTTGCCGGGCCGGCAAGGGGCCGACGATGCCGGCCAGATCGTCCTCGATGTCCCAGCGCAAGTTGTCCATCAGCCAGTGCATCTCGCCGGCAAAGGCGGCATCACCCTGCACGCTGACGCCGGGCGCCTCACCCGTGAGCGCGCCCAAGGCAAGCTTCGCCGGATTGGAAGCGTCGATCTCGATGCGCAGGCCGCCCGCGCCCGGCGGTGGCGCCTCCAGCCGCTCAAACAGGCCCGCAGGTGTGACGCCAAGTATCAAATCGGGCGCCGCCGGCAGCAGCGCCGGCCAGCGCGCCAGGTGGACGACCAGCGCGCGCCCAGCGAGCGGCTGGAGGCGCCTGGTGGCGATGGGTTCACGCGAAACGACATGGTTGATGAGCAGCACCAGGCGGTCTTGCAGGGCTGGCATCAGCAGCGGCGACAGGGGGGGCAAAGGCCAGGGGGCAGACATGCGCAAGATTGTAGGCAGCGGACCCTGAACAGGGGACGGGCCCGCAACGGTTGTCAAAATTGTTGGTAGAGAATCCCGGATCGCTTTTTGCAAGCAATAACCCTTACCCAGGCCACCGACTGCCACGATGTTCGAGGATCGAAGCTACAAAAGGACGTTCTACAGCGCACCGCAGTCGGTCGAATCGCTGATTGCCGCCTTCCTGGAGCCCGGCATCATCGTGCTGACCTTCCTGCTCGTGAACGGCCATTTCGAAGAGCCGGTCATGCGCCCCACGCTGACGCTGTGCCTGCTGGTGTTCGCGCTGACCTTCCCCGGGCGCAACCGCTTCAACGATCACCCGGCTAGCGCGCTGGTCGACGTCGTCTCGTCCTGGCTGGTGCTGCTGGGCATCCTGCTGCTGTGCGGCTAYGCSACCMGCAGCCTGCACTACTTCGARAACGAGGTGTTGATCTGGTGGGCCGCCATCACCCCGGTCGCACAGATCATTGCCATCGAGATCGGCCGCCGCGTGCAGGGCTGGCGGGCGCGCGACCCCAGCGCGCGGCGCACGGCCGTCGTTGTCGGCGCGGGGGCCCTGGGCCACAAGGTCACGCGGGCGCTACGCGACAACCAGGGCGTGATCTGCCTGGGCTATTTCGACGACCGCAACCGCGAACGCCTGCACCCGGATGCCGGCGCCGAGCTGCTCGGGCCGCTGTCCAGGCTGAGCGAGTTCGTGCGTGAAAAAGGCGTGCGCGAGGTCTACATCACGCTGCCGCTGGGCTCGCAGCCGCGCATCGTCGAGCTGCTGGAGCAGGTGCAGGGCACGACGGCCTCGCTCTTCTTCGTGCCCGACGTGTTCGGCATCAGCATCATCCAGGGCCGGCTGCAAGACATTTCGGGCGTGCCGGTCGTCGGCATCTGCGAGACGCCCTTCACCGGCACCAACCAGCTCATCAAGCGGGTCAGCGACATCGTGCTGTCCGCGCTCATCCTCATTCTGATCTCGCCCATCCTGCTGGCGCTGGCCATAGGCGTGAAGCTGAGTTCCCCCGGTCCCGTCATCTTCAAGCAGCGCCGCAATGGCCTGGATGGCGAGGAGATCATCGTCTACAAGTTCCGTTCGATGCGCACCCAGGACAACGGCGCCGTTGTCAAGCAGGCGACTAAGGGCGACTCGCGCATCACGCCCTTCGGCGCCTTCATACGCCGCACCTCGCTGGACGAACTGCCGCAATTCATCAACGTTTTACAGGGCCGCATGAGCATCGTCGGTCCCAGGCCGCATGCGGTCGCCCACAACGAGGAATACCGCCAGCTCATCAAGGCCTACATGGTGCGCCACAAGGTCAAGCCGGGCATCACCGGCTGGGCCCAGGTCAACGGCCTGCGCGKCGAGACCGACACCATCGACAAGATGATCGCGCGCGTCGAATACGATCTTGAATACCTGCGCAACTGGTCGCTGGCCCTCGATCTGCAGATCATCCTGCGCACGGTGCGGCTGGTGGTGTTCGACCGTCATGCCTACTAAGACCTATCAAATGCCCAGCCGCATCCGGCTTGCCGCTCTTGCCACCTTTGCTGCACTGACGCACTCGGCCCAGGCCCAGACGGATGACACGACACCGTTCTACGCTGGCGGCTCGCTGGGCGTCTCGCACGTGTCCAACGTCTACCGACAGTCCAGCGCGCCTAACAGTGACACGGTCACCAGCGCCGGCCTGCTCGGCGGCATCGACCAGCGCCTGGGTCGCCAGCATCTGACGCTGGACGGGTCGCTGCAGAACAACCGCTATTCGAGCAATCGAGAGCTGAACTACCGTTCGCACAGCCTGCGCGGCGCGTTGAACTGGCAGACGGTGGGCAATCTTTCCGGCGTATTCAGCGCGAAGTCGGATCGCTCACTTGCCGACTTCAATGTCGGCAGCAACGTTCAGCAATTCTTCGAAAAGAATATCGAGAGTAGCAACGAGTACCAGGCCCTCGCTCGCCTGGGTGTTGCCACGCGCTACACACTTGAAGCGGGCTGGCTGCAGCGCAGCAGGAGCTTCACGGCAGAGGCCTACGACAACCTGGTCTTCCGTCAGAACACCGGCTCGCTGGGCATCTATGGGACGCCCGCCGGCAACTTACGGCTGGGCCTCGTGGGTCGGCACACTAAAGGCAATAACCCGCGCTATCGCACTGGCCTCATTGAGATCGATCCCGACACCCTGCTGCCCAAGGAACTCAGGGCTCGCAACGATTACAGCCGGGACGATGTCGATTTGACAGCGCGCTGGACGCTCGGCGGTCATAGCACGTTGAACTCTCGAATCAGCCGTAGCAAGAGCCAAAACAGCCTCGCGCAGTTGCGGGACTTCAGCGGCACCACCGGCTCCATCAACTGGGCCTGGCAGCCAACGGCCAAGCTGCAGTTCAATTCGCTGTATTCCCGCGACACTGGCCAGGAAAGTGCGGTCAGCTCGGGCGACCTGAACCGCGTTTACACCATCTGGCAATTTGGCGGCAGCTATGCCTTGACGAGCAAGATCAGTCTGAGCGCCAAAACGAGCAACAGCAATGCCCGGCGCAGAAGCGATTCTGGCGCCACCGTGCTCGATGCCCTCGACGACACCAAGAGCTACAACCTCGGTCTGCGCTGGGCCTTCTCCCGGGCCTTCAGCCTGAATTGCCAGTACGACCGGATCAACCGCGACAACAGCGTGCCGCAGTACGTCTACAACGCCAGCAGCTATGGCTGTACCGGTCAAGCCATCCTCTACTGATGATCACCGTTCTGCTCACCGGTGCGGCCGGCTATATCGCCTCGCACACATGGCTTGCGCTGCAACGCACCGGTTACCGTGTCGTCGGGGTCGACAACTTCACCAACAGTTCGCCCCGCGTGCTTGAGCGCCTGGCGGAACTCGCACAGTCCCCTATCGAGTTCGAACGTGCCGACGTCTGCGACGCCGCGCAGATGGACGAGATCTTCGACCGCTACCGGCCGGCCGCCGTCGTGCATTTCGCTGCCTACAAGGCGGTGGGCGAATCGGTCAGCCAGCCGCTGGCCTATTACCGCAACAACCTCGGCGGCCTCGTCAACACCTGCGAGGTCATGAAGCGCCACGGTTGCATGCGCATCGTCTTCAGCTCCAGCGCCACCGTCTACGGCGCGCCGGAGAGCCTGCCGCTGCGGGAGGACGCCCCGACCTCGGCCACCAACCCGTATGGCGCCACCAAGCTGATGGGCGAGCAGATCCTGCGTGATCTCGGCGTCGCCGATCCCGGCTGGCAGACCGCCTGCCTGCGCTACTTCAACCCGGTCGGCGCCCACGAGAGCGGCCGCATCGGCGAGGACCCGCGCGGCACGCCCAACAACCTCATGCCCTACGTCGCCCAGGTGGCCGTCGGCCGGCGCGCCAAGCTGTCGGTCTTCGGCAGCGACTACGCCACGCCCGACGGCACCGGCGTGCGCGACTACATCCATGTGACCGACCTGGCCGAAGGTCATGTCGCCGCGCTGCGCCGCCTGCTGGACCAACCCGGCTCGCTGACCGTCAACCTCGGCACCGGCCGTGGCTACAGCGTGATCGAACTGGTGCACGCCTACGAGGCCGCCAGCGGCCGCAGCGTGCCCTATGAAATCGCCCCTCGCCGTGCGGGTGACATCGCCGCCTGCTGGGCCGACCCCACGATGGCCCGCGAGTTGCTTGGCTGGGAGGCGAAGCTGGATCTGGCCCGCATGTGCGAGGACAGCTGGCGCTGGCAGCACACCAATCCCCAAGGTTTCGACTGAACTGAAAGCACCATGGCTTCCAAGACCTCCGTTCTTCCCGTCATCATGGCCGGCGGCTCCGGCACGCGGCTGTGGCCGCTGTCGCGATCCGGCTATCCCAAGCAGTTCCTCGTGCTGTCGGGCAACGAGAGCCTGTTCCAGCTTGCGGCGCGCCGTCTGGCTGCCCTCGCCTCGCCCGAATTCGAACTGGCCGACCCCTGCATCGTCGGCAACGAAGAGCACCGCTTCCTGGTGCTGGACCAACTGCGCGAGACCAAGCAGGAGCCCAGCAGCGTGCTGCTCGAACCGCTGGGCCGCAACACAGCGCCCGCGCTGACGCTGGCTGCGCTGGCTGCACTTGAAGGCGGCAACGACCCGGTGCTCGCCGTGACGCCGGCCGACCAGACGGTCACGAACGGCGCCGCGTTCACCGCAGCGCTGCAAGATGCAGTTCGCATTGCCGCCGAAGGCGCCATCGCCATCCTCGGCATCACGCCCGACCGGCCCGAGACCGGCTATGGCTATATCCGCACCCAGGGCGATGCCGGCGGCCTGGCGGTGGCCCAGTTCGTCGAGAAGCCCGACCTCGAGACCGCCCAGCGCTACCTCGCCGAGGGCGACTACTACTGGAACAGCGGCATGTTCGTGCTGCGCGCCAGCGTCTGGGTCAAGGCGCTGGAGCGCTTCCGCCCCGACATCCTGGAGGCCACTCGCGCCGCCTGGGCCGCTCGCAAGACCGACGCCAAGTTCGTACGCCCCGGCAAGGCCGAATTTGCCCTCGTGCCGAGCGAGTCCGTGGACTACGCCGTCATGGAACGCTGCCCCGGCACCGACATTCCGCTGCGCATGATTGCGCTGGACGCCGGCTGGAACGACCTCGGCGCCTGGGAAGCCGTCTGGCAGGTGTCGGAGAAGGACGAGAGCGGCAACGCTTTCGTCGGCGACGCGATCATTGCAGACAGCCAGAACACCCTGGTGCACGCCACCAGCCGCCTGGTCGGTGTCGTCGGTCTGAAGGACATCGTCGTCGTCGAGACGGCCGACGCTGTGCTGGTCAGCGACCGCGCGCGCAGCCAGGAGGTCAAGCAGATCGTCAACCGTCTGGGCGCCGAGCAGCGCGGCGAGCACGCCCTGCACCGCAAGGTGCACCGCCCCTGGGGCTGGTACGACAGCATCGACAACGGCCCGCGCCACCAGGTCAAGCGCATCATGGTCAAGCCGGGCGCGTCCCTGAGCCTGCAGATGCACCACCACCGTGCCGAGCACTGGATCGTCGTCTGCGGCACGGCCGAGATCGTCAACGGCGACAAGACCATCCTGCTGACCGAGAACCAGTCCACCTACATCCCGCTGGGGCAGACGCACCGCCTGGCCAACCCGGGCAAGGTGCCGCTGGAGATCATCGAAGTGCAGTCCGGCTCATACCTCGGTGAGGATGACATCGTGCGCTTCGAGGACACGTACGGCAGGTCCTGAGCCGGGCTTGCTCCGCAACAGGCCCGGTGATCCGGGCCTGTTGCGTTTCATCGCCTCGCCAGGATGCGCGACACTCTTGCGGCTTAAATCGGAATCGATCAATGACCATCCTTGTGACCGGCGGCGCCGGCTTCATCGGCAGCAATTTCGTGCTCGACTGGCTGCGCCAGTCAGACGAACCGGTCGTCAACCTCGACGTGCTGACCTACGCCGGCAACCCTGAAAACTTCGCCTCCCTGGACGGCGACGCCCGCCACATTTTTGTCAAGGGCGACATCTGCGACGGCGCCCTCGTCGACAGCCTGCTGGCCACGCACCAGCCGCGCGCCCTCGTGCACTTCGCGGCCGAGAGCCACGTCGACCGCTCCATCAGCGGCCCCGGCGCCTTCATGAAGACCAATGTCGACGGCACCTTCACGCTGCTCGAAGCCGCCCGCGCCTACTGGGGCGGGCTGGAGGCCGAGGCCAAGGCGGCTTTTCGCTTCCACCATGTGTCGACCGACGAGGTCTATGGCTCGCTGAAGGCCGACGACCCGCCGTTCGCCGAGACCAACCCCTACGAGCCCAACAGCCCCTACTCGGCCAGCAAGGCCGCCAGCGACCACCTCGTGCGCTCCTGGCACCACACCTATGGCCTGCCGGTCGTCACGACCAACTGCTCGAACAACTACGGGCCGTATCACTTCCCCGAGAAGCTGATCCCGCTGATGATCGTCAACGCGCTCGCGGGCAAGCCCCTGCCCGTCTACGGCGACGGCCAGCAGATCCGCGACTGGCTCTATGTCACCGACCACTGCAGTGGCATCCGCGCCGTGCTGGCCGGCGGCAAGCTCGGTGAGACCTACAACATCGGCGGCTGGAACGAGCAGGCCAACATCGACATCGTCAAGATCGTCTGCGCCCTGCTTGACGAACTGCGGCCTGACCCGGCCGGGCCCTACGCGCGCTTGATCACTTACGTCAAGGACCGCCCCGGCCACGACCGCCGCTACGCCATCGACGCGCGCAAGATCGAGCGCGAACTCGGCTGGCGGCCGGCCGAAACCTTCGAGACCGGCATCCGCAAGACGGTGCAGTGGTATCTGGACCATCCCGAGTGGGTTGCCCGCGTGCAGAGCGGCGCCTACAAGGACTGGGTCTCCAAGCAGTACAACGCATGAAGATTCTTCTACTCGGCAAGGGCGGCCAGGTCGGCTGGGAACTGCAGCGCTCGCTGGCCGTGGCAGGTGAAGTCACTGCACTGGACTTCGACGACGGCGGCGACTTCACCCAGCCCGATCAATTGCTGGCCCGCGTGCAAGCACTGGCACCCCAGGTCATTGTCAATTCAGCAGCCCACACGGCCGTCGACAAGGCCGAAAGCGAGCCCGACCTCGCCCGCCAGATCAACGCCACCACACCCGCTCTGCTGGCCATCGAGGCCAGGCGACTGGGCGCGCTGCTCGTGCACTACTCAACCGACTACGTCTTCGACGGCAGCGGCAGCCATGCCCGCGACGAAGAGGCGCCCATCGCGCCGCTGAGCGTCTACGGCGCCACCAAGGCCGAGGGCGAGGACGCCATCCGCGCCAGCGGCTGCCAACACCTGATCCTGCGTACCAGCTGGGTCTATGCCGCGCGCGGCGGCAACTTCGCCAAGACCATGCTGCGCCTGGCCGCCGAGCGCGAACAGCTCAAGGTCATCGCCGACCAGATCGGCGCGCCCACCGGCGCCGACCTGCTGGCCGACCTGACGGCCCACATGCTGCGCGCCACCCGCGCCAACCCGGCCCTGAGCGGCACCTATCACGCGGTGGCCGGTGGCGAGACGAACTGGCACGACTACGCCCGCTTCGTCATCGAGTTCGCACGCAAGCAAGGCAAGGTCATCAAGGTCGCGCCGGAGCAGATCCTGCCCATCCCGACCAGCGACTACCCCACGCCCGCGCAACGCCCGCTGAACTCGCGCCTGTCCACGGCCAAGCTGCAGCAGCGCTTCGGCCTGCAGCTGCCGCACTGGCAGCAGGGCGTCGAGCGCATGCTGACCGAAATCCTGTAAACGAAACCCGAGGTCTCCGATGACAAACCGTAAAGGCATCATCCTCGCCGGCGGGTCCGGCTCGCGCCTGCACCCCGCCACGCTGGCCGTCAGCAAGCAACTGCTGCCGGTCTACGACAAGCCCATGGTCTATTACCCGCTGAGCACGCTGATGCTCGCGGGCATCCGCGACGTGCTCATCATCAGCACGCCGCAGGACACGCCACGCTTCGAGTCCCTGCTGGGCGACGGCTCGCGCTGGGGCATGAAGATCAGCTACTGCGTGCAGCCCAGCCCGGACGGCTTGGCACAGGCCTTCATCCTTGGCCGCGATTTCGTCGACGGCAAGCCCAGCGCGCTGGTGCTGGGCGACAACATCTTCTACGGCCACGACTTCGCCGGCCTGCTCGACAACGCGACCCAGCGCGACACCGGTGCCAGCGTCTTCGCCTATCACGTCCACGATCCCGAGCGCTATGGCGTCGTCGACTTCGACGCGGCCAAGCGTGCGCTATCCATCGAAGAGAAGCCGACCTCGCCCAAGAGCAACTACGCCGTCACCGGCCTGTACTTCTACGACGAGCAGGTCTGCGACATCGCCGCCAACATCAAGCCCAGCCCGCGCGGCGAGCTGGAGATCACCGACGTCAATGCCGAGTACCTGAAGCGCGGCCAGCTCAATGTCGAGATCATGGGCCGCGGCTATGCGTGGCTGGACACGGGCACGCACGACAGCCTGATGGAAGCCGGCCAGTTCATCGCGACGCTAGAAAAGCGCCAGGGCCTGAAGGTCGCCTGCCCGGAGGAAATCGCCTTCCGCGCCGGCTGGATCGACGCTACCCAGCTCGAAGCCCTGGCCAAGCCGCTCGCCAAGAACGGCTACGGCCAATACCTGCTCAAGCTGCTGACCGACTCCCGCGCTTTCTGAAATGAACGTCATCCCCACCGCCCTGCCCGAAGTCCTGCTTATCGAGCCCAAAGTCTTCGGCGACGCTCGCGGCTTCTTCATGGAGAGCTGGACGGAGTCACGCTTCAATGCGGCCCTCGGCTACGACGTGCATTTCGTGCAGGACAACCACTCCCGTTCCGCGCGCGGCGTGCTGCGCGGCCTGCACTACCAGCTCGACCCGCATGCCCAGGGCAAGCTGGTGCGCTGCACCTCAGGCGCGGTGTTCGACGTCGCCGTGGATATGCGGCGCTCCAGCGCGAACTTCGGCCGCTGGGTCGGCTACGAGCTGACAGCAGAGAACCACCGACAACTGTGGATCCCGCCGGGCTTCGCGCATGGCTTCGTCGTCACCAGCGAAACGGCCGACTTCCTCTACAAGACCAGCGGGCGCTACGCGCCGGAGTGCGAGGGGGCGGTGCGTTGGGATGATCCGGCCATCGCCATCGAGTGGCCATTGGCAGGCATCACGCCTATATTGGCCGTCAAGGACGCGAACGCGCCTTTGCTGACCGACGCCAAACTTTTTGAGTAGCTTATTTATGGCGAAAAGCAACATTCCCGTCGTCAACCGGTTTGCGTCAGGCTTGATGTTCATGATTGTTTGCCAAGCGCAAGCGCAATCTGTCGACATTCAGTGGACTGGAATCGATAGGTTTACCCGTTCAGTAAAGGTTTTGCCATCGCAACCCTATGAATTCTGCAAAACGCTCTCGACCGGCCAGAAACTGCTGTGGTCTTTTGAATCATCCCAACCCCTGAGTTTCACCGTGTATCAGGTCGACGGGAGTAAAAAAACTCCTCGCGCTGCAGCCGCAAATGGCTGGAAGTCTTCCGGGAAAGTTGACGACTCCTCAACCAATCGCATTTGTTGGTCATGGACGAACAGCACGACAAAACCTGTTGAACTAGCGTTCGACGTCAGAGTTGACCGCTGACCTGCGGCAAGTAAAGCTGTCAATCACCGGTCAGTTGATCAGCGCCGCATAAGCCGTGCTGTAGCGCCACCACACGCTGCACGGATAGCCTCCACCATCTACACGTGAGCCAACCCGTTTAGCTGCGCCCCGACGTACCGCTCCGCCGCAGTGGTCAGGCCCGCGCGTCACCCCAGCGCAGCGGTGTGACTTCGTCCCCTACATAGCTGGTGTGGCCGCTGCGATCGACGCAGTATTGCGGCGAGATGATCATCTCGCGCACCGTCATACCTTCGCCGATGCGCGTGTGTTCCATCAGCACCGAGCGCTCCACCACCGAGCCGCAGCGCAGGTGAGAGCCATGACCGATCCAGGTCGGGCCGATGACCTTGGCGCCCGGCTCGATGCGCACGTTAGAGCCGATATAGACGGGCCCCTCAATCTGCACGTTGTCCCAATCCACGGACGTGTTCAGCCCGACCCAGACCTGCGGCTTGACCTCGCGGCCCGGCATGTCCATCTGTGCAACGCCACCGGCCATCACCTGTTGGGTGACGGCCCAGTAGTCCGTGACACGACCGATGTCGATCCAGTTGAACGACCGGTTCTGCGCAAAAAACGGCAGGCCCTTCTCGACCAGCAGAGGGAACAGCTGGCTGCCAATGTCGAACTCGACACCAGACGGAATCAGGTCCAGCACCTCAGGCTCGAAGATGTAGATGCCCGTTGACGCCAGCAGGCTCTTGGCATCGTCGGGCTTGGGCTTTTCTTGGAAGGACGTCACCCGCCCGTCAGCATCCGCCACCACGATGCCGTAGTTCTTGGTCTGCTCGCGCGGCACCTCGAACGTCACGACAGTGGCAATCGCGCCCTTGGCCTTGTGTTCGGCCACCGAGGCGGCAATGTCCAGGTCAATCACCGCATCGCCGCACAGCACGATGAAGGTCTCGTCGAAGAAGCCGCCGAAGTCCTGGATCTTGCGCATCCCGCCGGCCGAGCCAACCGGCTTGCACACCACCTCGCCCTGCTCCCGCACACCTTCGTAGGAGTAGCCAAGCTCGACCCCCCAGCGATTTCCGGCGCCGAAATAGTTTTCGATCTTCCAGTGCATGAACGCCACGTTGACCATGATCTGCCTGACGTCATAACGCGCCAAATGCTCGACCAGGTATTCCATCACTGGCTTGCCCAGGATGGGCACCATCGGCTTGGGCGTGTGCTTCGTCAACGGTCGCACACGCGTACCCTGGCCTGCGGCCAGGATCATTGCTTTTGCCACTTTTACCGCCCTCGTCAGTACAACAACGACCACTGAGCAAGCGGCGCGCCTGCTAGCTGGCTTTTAAAGCGGGGCACCTCGGCCGATGCCGTGATGCTCGATGCCCAGCGTCTTCATCAGCTTCGGGTCGTAAAGGTTGCGGCCATCCATGACTACGGGCGCCTTCAATGAACCCTTGATGACATCGAAGTCCGGTGTGCGGAACTCCTTCCACTCGGTCACGATCAGCAGCGCGTCGGCGCCCTGCAGCGCCGCCTCGGCGCGGTCCACCAAGGTCACGTCGTCCCGCGGGCCGAGCACGCGAGCCGTTTCGGGCATGGACACCGGATCGTAGGCGGCCACCGTCGCGCCACGTTTCGTCAGCTCGTCAATGATGACGAGCGACGGTGCTTCACGCATGTCGTCGGTGTTCGGCTTGAACGCCAGACCCCAGATCGCGAAACGGCGCCCCTTGAGGTCGCCGCCGAAACGCGCAACGACCTTGTCCACCAGCACGTGCTTCTGGCGCTCGTTGGCCTCTTCCACAGCCGTCAGCACCTTCAGGGGGATGCCAGCATCCGCCGCCGCCTTGACGAGCGCCTTCACGTCCTTGGGGAAGCAGGAGCCGCCATAGCCAGCACCGGCATACAGGAACTGGTAGCCAATACGCGGGTCTGAGCCAATGCCGCGGCGCACCAGCTCGATATCTGCTCCCACGCGCTCGGCCAGCAGAGCCAGTTCGTTCATGAAACTGATGCGCGTGGCCAGCATCGCGTTGGCCGCGTACTTCGTGAACTCGGCGCTGCGCACGTCCATGACCACCATGCGGTCCTGCGTGCGGTTGAAAGGCGCATAGAGGGCGCGCATCAGCAGCGTGGCCTGCTCGTCGTCAGAGCCGACGATGATGCGGTCCGGCTTCGAGAAGTCCTCGACCGCAGCGCCCTCTTTCAAAAACTCGGGATTGGAAACGACGGCAAAGGCCATGTCGCCGAGGCCCCGCATGACCAGTTCCTCTTTGATCGCCGCGCGAACCTTGTCCGCCGTACCTACAGGCACCGTGCTCTTGTCGACGATGACCTTGTAGTCCGTCATGCGCTGGCCGATGGAGCGGGCCGCCGCCACGACATATTGCAGGTCCGCCGAGCCATCTTCATCCGGCGGCGTGCCGACACCGATGAAAAGCATCGTGCCATGCTGCACAGCCATGTCGACGTCGGTCGTGAACTGCAGCCGGCCGGCTTCCACGTTGCGGCGCACGACTTCCAGCAGGCCCGGCTCGTGGATGGGAATCTGGCCTTCGTTAAGGATGCGGATCTTCTCGGGATTCACGTCCAGGCAAACCACATGGTTGCCCATCTCGGCCAGGCAGGCGCCAGTGACCAAGCCGACATAGCCGGTACCGATGGCGGTGACTTTCATTCGTTGTCCTCGTTCTTTAAAAGCGGTTCAGGCGTTTGTAACGCAAGCACGTGACATGCCACCGTGTGTCAGACCTTGTAGTAGTCCCGATACCAGGCGACAAACCGCTGGATACCTTCTGGTACTGGCATTGCAGGGCGGAAATCAGTCCAGGCCGCCAGCTCCTCTACGTCCGCGTGCGTTGCCGGCACATCTCCGTCTTGCAACGGCATGAAATTCTTGACCGCCTCGCGGCCTACCGACTGCTCGATGGCTTCAATGAAACTCATCAGCTGGATAGGCGCATGGTTGCCGATGTTGAAGAGGCGGTAGGGGGCGCTGGAGCGCGCCGGGTCCGCCTGATCGGGGTTGTAGCCCGGGTCGGCCGTGGCCGTGCGGTCCAGCACGCGCACCACGCCTTCGGCGATGTCATCGATGTAGGTGAAGTCGCGAATCATCTTGCCGTGGTTGAACACGTTGATGGGCCGCCCTTCGATGATGGCCTTGGTGAACAGGAACAGCGCCATGTCCGGCCGGCCCCAGGGCCCGTAGACCGTGAAGAAGCGCAGGCCCGTCGTCGGCAAGCCAAAAAGGTGCGAGTAGGTGTGCGCCATCAGCTCGTTGGCCTTCTTCGTCGCGGCGTAGAGGCTGATGGGGTGGTCCACGCCGTGATGCTCCGAGAAGGGCATCAGCGTGTTGCCGCCGTAGACGCTGGAACTGGACGCATAGGCCAAGTGCTGCACACCGCTGTGGCGGCAGCCTTCCAGGATGTTCGTGAAACCGACGATGTTGCTGTCGATGTAGGCGTGCGGGTTCTCGATGGAATAGCGCACGCCGGCCTGGGCCGCCAGATGCACCACGCGGTCGAAGCGTTGCTCGGCAAACAGCTTGGCCATGCCTTCGCGGTCGGCCACGTCCATCTTCACAAAGCTGAAGCCTGGCTTGCCCGTCAGCCGCGCTAAACGGTCATGCTTGAGCTGGGGGCTGTAGTAGTCGTTCAGGTTGTCCAGGCCGACTACCTCGTCGCCGCGGGCGAGCAGGATCTGGCTGACATGCATGCCGATGAAGCCGGCGGCGCCGGTGACGAGGATTTTCAATATTTCTCCTAAAAGCTAGGCCACGCGGCATCCGCGCTGGCTCATCGAGCCGCTATTCTCATCGACTTGACCGGTAGCTGAATTCCACGCCACCCCACCTGGGGGACGTTAGTCACCCGCGACACTTCGCTCTGAAATTGTCTTGCAGCTTCGGCAGAGTCCACGTGCTCCCTTCGCCAAGCTCAGCGTTCACATCACGAAATCCTCATGCGCCCTGGCCACGCCCTGCTTTCAGAAACCACGTTGTTCGGCATTCGGGTGAGCGTCGGCTCCATGGCCACCGCCGTGGAGTCCATCATGGCCAAAGCGACGCAGTCCGCCGGTGGGCTTGTCTGCGTGGCCAATGTCGACATGCTGACCCGCGCCAAACGCACGCCCCGCCTGGCGCAATTGATGAGCAACGCGACGGCCGTCGTCACCGACGGCATGCCCCTCGTCTGGGCGCTGCGCACATTGCACCGGCGCCAGGACGCACAGCGGGTCTACGGCCCCGGGCTCGTGCTGGACCTTTGCGAAAGGGCCGCCACCGACGGCGTCAGCGTGTTTTTCTACGGTGGCACGCCTGACGAACTGGCGCAACTGCAAAGCAATCTACGCACTCGCTTCCCTGCCCTGCTCATCGCCGGCGTGATGTCGCCGCCGATGCTGCCTGCCGAGCCGCCACTTGATACGGGCACCGCGCGCCACATCAACGAGTCCGGCGCTGGGCTGGTGTTTGTCGGCCTGGGCTGCCCCAAACAAGAGTTCTGGATGGACACCCATAGAGCCGAGCTCAGGCCTGTGGCTGTCGGCGTTGGGCTGGCGTTCGCACTGATAGCAGGGACCAAGAAGCAGGCACCGAAATGGATGCGTGAAAACGGTCTCGAATGGCTATTCCGTCTGGGCCAGGAGCCTGGACGCCTCTGGAAGCGATATCTGATCGGAAATTCGCTATTTATTTGGTACGCCATTCGAGAACTCATGTCGCCAGTAAGCAAACGTACGAGCGGGGACTAGTTCGCGAACGTTTAAATGCGTTACGAACTCCGCCGCGCAACCGTGCCAGATTTGGCGGCTCCAATTTTTGCGAATCGACAGAATGATGACCGGAGCAGCGCCCCCACTTGCTCCTCACTTTCACAGGGCCACTCCCAATGCAGTACCGCTCCGCACCACGCTCGCCCTTGCAACTCTCGATGCTGACTGGCGCCGTCGTCTCGTCAGTTCTCCTCGCGACCGCTTGTGGCGGCGGCGGCGGCGGCGGGGGACAGCCCCAATCGCAAGCTGCTGTTGCGCCAGTTGACCCAGCCGCCTCCGCTGCCATCAGCAGCGCTTCGGCTGCCTCCGCCGCAGAAGCCGCGGCAAGCGCGGCCTCGGCCCCGATGGCCGCTGCGGCGCAAAACGACGCAGCGTCGGCCGCAGGCGCCAATGCCAATGCCGGCGTTTCCTCGTCTACCACGGGGATTGCCTCTGCAACCGGAAGCACGACGGGTGGGACATCCACTGGCACCTCCTCCTCTGGCGCGCCAACATCAGCCGGGCCGGCAGGCAATCAGAGCGGCACTGTGGTGGCAGGCGGCAGTTCGACAACTGCTACGGCCACCGCGAACGCCAGCATCGCAGCGACGACGACGGCAACTGACGCTATCTCAGCGGTGCTGATCTACGTCGAACCCAATGGCAGCGATTCGGCCACCGGGGGCACCCTGACCGTTGGCAGCGCGGACGGCCCCGTGCTCACGATTGGACGTGCACAGCAGCTGGCCCGGGCCAAGCTGGCCGCCATGCTGGCCGGCTCGGCCGTTCGCCTGCCCGTTCGGGTCCTGATCGGTCCCGGCACTTACCGACTCAGCGCCACACAAGTCTTCAGCTCCGCCGACTCCGGTACGGCGGCAGCACCGGTCAGCTACGAAGCGCGACAAAGTGGCACTGTCACGATCAGCGGTGGCGTCTCCCTCGGCGAGAAGGTTGCTCCCGCAACGGTGACGTCTCTGAGCTTCACCGCGCCCACCGACACCGCCGTGATCGCCGGCGGCGCGCAGCTCTACGTCAACGGTCGACGGGCCATCCTGGCACGACAGCCGAACGCTGGCTCTGCCTGGTTTGTCCAGAAACCCATTGTGCTCGGCACCGATGCCGCCGGCAGCGAAGGCGCCGAGGCGTTTGCACCAGCCGCACCGGATCTGACCTGGCTGGCCAACCTCAGCGCGGCCGACAAGTCCCGGGCCATCGTTGACGTCATGCACTCCTGGACCAGCAGCCGCCACCACATCGGCGCAGTCGGCGCACCGAGTGGCGCTGTTCGCGTGGCCCCCAAGTCGCTCTGGCCTTTCCAGAATTTCGGCGTCTCGCAACGCTACTTTGTAGACAACGTCGTCGCCGCGCTGGACGCCCCCGGCGAGTGGATCTACGAAAGCGGCGTGGTGCGGTACATCCGCCAGGCGGATGAGGCCGGGCAGACCGTTGCGCCGGTGCTTCCCGTGCTCGACAAACTCTTCCTTGTCCAGGGCGAGTCGAACACCAAGCTGATTCAGAACGTCCGCTTCGTCGGCCTCTCGTTTGCACACACGCGCTACCTGACACCGGCGGCTGGTTTCATCGACCACCAGTCGGCAACCGACCTCGGTGCTGCCATCGAAGTCAACAAGGCCCGAGGCATCGTGTTCGACCGCTGCCAGGTCTCGCAAACCGCCGCTTGGGGCCTTTGGCTTCGCGACGGCGTGCGCGATTCCAAAGTCACCAACAGCACCTTCACGGACATGGGCGCGGGCGGCATCCGCGTGGGCCTGACCAGCCAGAGTGCCACCGATTTCTACGCCAGCGGCGTGAATCAAGTCAACGGCAACACGGTCGCCGAAACCGGCAAGCTCTTCCCCGGTGCGGCAGCCATCTGGCTGGGCCAGACCTGGGACAACCAGGTCCAGTGGAACAACGTCTATCGCACGACACACACCGGCATCTCCGTGGGCTGGACTTGGGGCTACGCCGACGCCGGGTCCGGCCGCAACAAGATCAATGGCAACCTGCTCTACAACATCGGGCAAGGCCAGTTGGCTGACCTGGGTGGCATCTACACGCTGGGCAAGTCGCCAGGCACGACGATCACGCAAAACGTGATTCGCGAAGTTCGCCATTACGGCGGCAACGGCGGCGGGGCCTGGGGCCTGTACAACGACCAAGGCAGCAGCAACATCGTCATGCAGACCAACGTCGTGATCGGCACCGACAGCGGCGGCTACTTCCTGCAATACGGCCGTGACAACATGGTGCACAACAACGTGTTCGCTGCCAGCGACGCCCCGGACGTGAACGTCGGCCGCCTGGACGTGGCAACCAACCTGACCGTTCGTGCCAACCTGTTTGTCTCCAACAAGCCCCAGGTGTTTGGCGCACTGGCAACTGCGCCGGAGATCGTCGCCACCATCAATGAAGTCTCCAGCAGCTTGAGCACGACCGTGGACCTCTCCATCTGCGGCGCCGGCTGCACCAAGGGTCAAACGTCGATCACCACGACGTCTGCGCCATTGGCGATCTCCACCAGCTCCAGCATGTGGGCGCCGATCATCAACACGGCACTGGGGGTCAAGAACACGACGAGCGCCTTGTCACTGCTGGCCACGCCAGCGGCGACATTGCCTCCAGTGATTGGCAAGGAACTGCTGCCACCACCGCTAGTGGCAACCGGGCTGGACTGGACGATCGATATTGCCGGAACGGCTGCGGGCGCGCGACCATCGACAGGCTTTGTTTACGTCCTCGGGAACAACAGCAACTCAATGAAGGTGATCGACAAGGCCGACGCTCCTGGCGGCAAATGTCTGGCTTACTACGACAGCTCCACGTTCCAGAACAGCTACGAGCCGATGGCGTTCGCCAAGTTGAACCACACGGCCGGCACCACCACGGTCGAGTTCAGCTTACAGGTCGATGCCGCCACCAGCTTCTGGCACGAGTGGCGCGACGACAGTAGCCCGTACATCGGGGGACCAACGATGTTCATCAGTTCCAAGGGCGTACAAGTTCTCGGCACAACTGTCGCTGCGGTTGACGTAGGGCAGTGGATCAAGTTCAAGGTCACCGCCCCAATGGGTCAACAGAACGCGGTTTGGAAGCTGGAAATGACACGAGCCAACGGTGACAAGGTGACAGTAAATAACCTCGCGATGAAGAATCCGAAATTCAATCGACTCAATTGGCTTGGCTTCATTTCAAACGGCGTGACTACCTCTAGCTCATGCTTGGCTGGTTTGAAGGCGTCTAATCTGTAAGCGCTAGTACCGCTGCCGTCGCCAGAACCTACTGGCATCTACCTCATATCGGGAGCCCAGTGCGACGCACTGCGGCTCCCGCATTCATTTTAGGGCGGCAACGGTCTGGCGCGCCTTCTAGGTCCGACTGGGGCTTAAGGTTGTCGTCAAGTAGCGGTCGGGGGCACGTCGATACGCCGATTGGCGGCACCATCTGGCAGGCATGCTCCAACCACCAAAAAGGTCTACTAAGCTGTCTTCAATAGAGTCACAAAGACTCACTCAACCCGAACGGGTTGCATTAAAAAGCCCATCTGCAAAATTAGCCACCATATTATCAATGGTGTATTTTTCACTACCCAAAAGTGCGGCGCCCCTCATTGCAGCCAAATGCTGCGATGACGAAAACAGCTCAATTACTGCGGCCGCATATTCCTGTGAACTGTCGCCGGTCATAACGCCATTTACATTCTGCTCAAGATAAGCAACCTCCGGCGAATGTCGTGCGCCCTTCGTTGTAACCATTACCAAACCGGCGCAAAACGCATCGACTATATGCAACCCGACCAAACCAGGGTTAAACATCACATCGGCCATCCGAAAATAAAGGGCTTTCTCTCGCCCTGTTTTAACGCCCAGTAAATGCATCCAAGGCCGACTTTTAGCTGCGGCTTTTAGATCCCCTGCCGATGGACCATCTCCAATTACCAGCAGTGAGAACTGCGGGAATCTTTCATGCACCAAATCCCCCGCGGCAATCATGATATCGAGCCTTTTGTCAGGATACAGAGAGCCGCAGAAAAGGGCAACTGGGGCATCCTGTTGGATTTGCAAATCGCGGCGGGCCGAACTT
>NZ_JBGCUM010000022.1:0-90681 GCF_054177665.1 Roseateles sp. P5_E8
CCTGCAAGCCGCCGAGTCGCCCGACCGCAACAACGCCCGCCACCAGCGCGCCGTGGCCCGCCAGGCCGCGCTCTCGGCCGGCTGTGGCCAGTTCGCCAACGCCGAGTGGCTGGCCCTCGTCAACATCTCGCCCGACGAGCCCGTGACTGGCGACCCGCTGCTGGCCCTGCAGCAATCCGATCTCGACGACGCCGCGCTGCTGACCGCCGTGTTCGCCCGGGCCGACCCGCTGCTGCTGGACGAGCTCGGCGAGCGCCTGCTGCTGCGCCGGATTGAAGGCCAGGCCACCCTCTACTTCGACGGCCAGCGTTTCGACGACGACACCAGCCGCGCCACTGCCCAGGCTGCGCTGCGCCTGCTGCCCTGCCAGTTCGGCCTCGCCTGCGACGAGCGCGACCCCGAGGTCTGGCTGGCCTGCCTGCGCGGTGACGGCTGCATGGCCTCGCGCGCCGAGCAGGAGACGCCGGCAGCCCAGGCGCTGGCCGTGCGCCTGGCGGCGGCACTGCGTTCGCGCGAGCTTGGGCGCTTCATGCCGCCGTCCTGAGGTTTGCGCGGCGGTCCGTGGCCGCTAAGCTGCGCGCCCATGAAACACATTGCCATCGCGCTGGCCACCGCCGGCCTGCTCACCACCGCCCTGGCCGCACCCAAGCCAGCCGCCAAGCCCGCAGCCAAGAAGACAGCTCAGGAGATCCTGGCCGCGTCGCCCGCCAGCGACTGGCGTGCGCTGGACCCCGAGAACACGCTGCTGATGGAACTGGCCTCGGGCCAGGTCCTGATCGAGTTGGCACCCCGCTTCGCGCCCGCCCACGCCGCCAACATCCGCGCGCTGGCCCGCGGCGGCTACTGGGACGGCCTGGCCATCCTGCGCGTGCAGGACAACTTCGTCACCCAATGGGGCGACCCCGACGGCGAGGACACCACGAAGGCCCGGCCGCTGCCTGCGGGCGCGAACCCGAAGCTGCCCGCCGAGTTCTCCGTGCCCCTGGACAACGTCGGCAAGGCCGCCGGCTTCGCCAAGCTGCCCGACGTGGACGGCTGGGCACCGCGCACCGGCTTTGCGCAAGGCTTTCCCGTTGCCGCCGACCCCAAGGCCGGCAAGGCCTGGCTGACCCACTGCTACGGCATGGTCGGCGCCGGCCGCAGCGACGCGGTCGACTCCAGCAACGGCAGCGAGCTCTACGTCGTCATCGGCCAGGCGCCGCGCGGGCTGGACCTGAACATCACCGTCGTCGGCCGCGTTCTCAAGGGCATGGAGCTGCTCTCCGCCCTGCCCCGCGGCGCGGCGGCCATGGGCTTCTACGACAAGCCCGAGCAGCGCACCGGCATTCAGCGCATCCGCCTGCTGGCCGAGGTGCCGCCTGCCGAGCGGCCCGCGCTGCAGGTGCTGAAGACCGAGTCCGCCACCTGGACCCAGCTGCTGGACGCCCGCCGCTACCGCGGTGGCTGGTTCGTGCACAGCCCGGGGCACATCGAGGTCTGCAGCGCGACCGTGCCGACGCGACCGGTGCCGGCTCAACCGCCGAAGTAAAGCGCCACGCGGTAGGTGATGAAGGACGCCAGGTAGGCCAGGCCGAACAGATAGGCCGTCATGATGAGCGGCATCTTGTAGCCGCCCGTCTCGCGCTTCACCGCCGCCAGCGTCGCGATGCACTGCGGCGCGAACACATACCAGGCCAGCAGCGACATCGCCGTGGCCATGCTCCAGGTCTGCTGGATCAGCGGCGACAGCGCCTGCGCGGCCTCGTCGCCGGTGGCCGACAGGGCATAGACCGTGCCCAGCGCGCTGATGGCCACCTCGCGCGCGGCCAGGCCCGGCACCAGCGCCAGGCTGATCTGCCAGTTAAAGCCGATGGGCGCGAAGATCTTGGCCAAGCCCGCGCCCAGCCAGCCGGCCACGCTGTATTGGATGGGCGCGCCAGTTGCGCCTTCCGGCGGCCCGGGGAAGCTGGACAGCAGCCACAGCGCCAGCGTCAGCAGCAGGATGATGCCGCCGACGCGCTTGATGAAGATCATGGCGCGCTGCCACAGGCCGATGAGGATGGAGCGCGGATGCGGCCAGTGGTAGCTGGGCAGCTCCATCATCAGCGGGCGCACCAGYTGGCCGGCGCTGGTGAAGCGCTTGAGCAGCCAGGCCACGGCCATCGCGCCGACGATGCCGACCACGTAGAGGCCGAACAGCACCAGGCCCTGCAGCTCGAAGCCGGCGACCTCACGATTCGGGATGAAGGCGCCGATCAGCAGCGCGTAGACCGGCAGGCGCGCCGAGCAGGTCATCAGCGGCGCGATCATGATGGTGACGAGCCGGTCGCGCGGGTTGGCGATGGAGCGCGTGGCCATGATGCCGGGGATGGCGCAGGCAAAGCTGGACAGCAGCGGGATGAAGCTGCGCCCGGACAGGCCCACGCTGCCCATCAACCGGTCCAGCAGCAAGGCCGCGCGGGGCAGATAGCCGGATTCCTCCAGCACGAGGATGAAGAAGAACAGGATCAGGATCTGCGGCAGGAAGGCCAGCACGCMGCCGGCACCGGCGATGACGCCGTCGACGACGAGGCTGCGCAGCCAGCCCTGCGGCAGCAGCGCTCCGGCCTGCGTGCCCAGCCAGGCCATGCCGGCTTCGATCAGGTCCTTGGGCGTCTCGGCCCAGGAGAACACGGCCTGGAAGAGCAGGAACAGCAGCACCGCCAGGATGAGCGAGCCGGCCACCGGGTGCAGCAGCACGCGGTCGACGCGGTCGCCGGGCAGCGTGGGCAGTTCGTGGTCGAGGTCGAGCGCGCGCAGCCAGGTCTTGACGGTCACGTGGTCGTCGACCTGTTGCTCACCGGCGGGGGCAACATAGCTGCCTGCCCAGACCTCCGGCTTGTCTAGCAGCGCGCGCAGCTCGTCCAGGCCTTCCTTGTGGATGGCGACGGTGCGCACCACCGGCAGGCCGAGCTGGGCCGACAGCGCCGCCGCGTCGACCTTCAGGCCGCGCCGGGCGGCCAGGTCGGCCATATTCAGCGCCACGATGACCGGCAGGCCCAGGCGGCGCACAGCCAGCAGCAGGCGCAGGTTGCGGCGCAGGTTGGTGGCGTCCAGCACGCAGACGACCAGGTCGGGCCGCTTCTCGCCCTTGGCGCGGCCGGCCAGCACGTCGCAGGTGACGCGCTCGTCCGGCGAGCGTGGGTGCAGGCTGTAGGTGCCGGGCAGGTCCAGCAGGCGCAGCGCCTTGCCGGCGCCCGAGATGAGGCGGCCTTCCTTGCGCTCGACGGTGACGCCGGCGTAGTTGGCCACCTTCTGGTGGCTGCCGGTCAGGCCGTTGAAGAGGGCCGTCTTGCCGCAGTTCGGGTTGCCAACGAGCGCGACGAGCTTGCCGCCGCGGTGAACGTGAATGACGCTTTCAACCATGACGCGGCGTCACGGCGATGCAATCGGCCTCGGCATGGCGCAGCGCAAATGTCGACTGGCCTACGCGCACCACCAGGTTGCCCGTGTCGTCGGCGCCACGGCGCAGCACGCGCACCGCCTCGCCCGGCAGGAAGCCGAGGTCGGACAGCCAGGACGCCCACTCCGGCGAATGCGCGGGGGCGCTGACCTGGCTGACGGTCAGCGCCTGCCCGGCAGGGGCGGCGGCAAGGCTGGAAGGCAGCGGCTCTGACATGGGGTCGGCTTCGCGGGCAGGCGTTTGATGAGAATGATTCTCATTGTAATCGCCGCAGCCGCGCGTCAGAGAGACGGAATCAGCGCGGATTGAGGTTTTGCAGCAGCAGGTCGCAGGCCTTCAGCGCCTTGGCGAAGTCCAACCGGCCTATGGCCAGCGACAGCGTGGCGAAATCCGGCCCCAGCGCCTCGGCCTGGCCGGCCAGTTGCTCGCAGGCCGCGACCGAGCGCATGTTTCGCTCCACCAGCAGCAAGCGCAGCCGGCGCAGCGCCTCCAGCGGGTCCACCGCCTGCGCCGCCACGACCGGCGCGCGTGGCGGCAGCAGCGCGGCGAGGGTTTCGCTGAGCTGGTGTTGCAGCGCGTCGACGTCGGCCGCCAGCACATCGGCCTGGGCGCGCACCGCCTGCTCCTGGGCGCCTGCCACGGCGGCCAGCGCGTTGGCACCGACGGCGCCGGCCAGGCCGCGCAAGGTGTGCAGCACGCGCACCACGTCGGGCACGGACGCCTGCCTCAGATGGCGGCGCAGCGTGTCCATCTCGGTCGGCGCGTCCTGCGCGAAGGAGGTGACCAGGCGGTCGTAGAGCGCCTGGCGCCCGCCCAGGCGCCGCAGCGCGGCGGCGCGGTCCAGCAGCAGCGGCGCCATGGCCGCGGCGGCTGCCGCTGTCGCATCCACCTGCCCGACATGGCGGCGCAGGCAGGCCACCAACTGCTCCAGATCCACCGGCTTGGCGATGTGGTCACGCATGCCGGCGGCCAGGCAGGCCTGGCGGTCCGCGTCCATCGCATTGGCCGTCATCGCAATGACGAGGCTGCCGGGCCGGCGCTTGAGGATGCGCTGCGTCGCCTCGAAGCCGTCGATGTCCGGCATCTGCAAGTCCATYAGGATGGCGTCGAACGGCGGCTCGGTGACGACGGCCAGGTGGGCGCCTTCGACGCCGCCGCCGGCCAGCGTGACGACGGCGCCCTCGTCCTCCAGCAGCTCCTGCGCCACCTGCTGGTTGAAGCCGTTGTCCTCGACGACGAGCAGGCGCATGCCGGCCAGACGCCGCGAGCCGCCCTCGGCGCGCGGCGGGCGTGCCTCGCTGCACGTAGCCTCGGCCACGGCGTCCTGCAGCATCGAAGCCGTCACCGGCTTGACGAGATAGCCGCCCAGGCTGGCGATCTCGTGCTCGCTGCGCTCGGCCAGCAACTCGCGGCCATGGGCCGTGACCATGATGATGACCGGCGCGTCGGACTCGTGGCTGTCGCGGATGCGGCGCGACGTCTCCCAACCGTCCAGCCCCGGCATGCGCCAGTCCATCAGGATGAGCTCGTAATGCGGCTCGCCGCGCTCGGCGGCCAGGTGCACCAGGGCCAGCGCCTGCTCGCCACTGGAGGCCAGGTCGCAATCCCAGCCCAGGCTGTCGCCTATGCCCTGCAGCACCTCGCGGGCCATGGGGTTGTCATCGACGATGAGGACCTTGAGGCCGGGCCGGGTCGACAGCGCGTCGTCGGCCCGGGCCGGCGCCTCGGGCAGCGTCAGCTCGAAGTGGAAACGGCTGCCCTCGCCCACGCGGCTGTCCACGCCCAGCTCGCCGCCCATCAGCGCCACCAGCCGCCGGCTGATGGCCAGGCCCAGGCCGGTGCCGCCATAACGCCGCGAGGTGGATTGCTCGGCCTGGCTGAAGCCGATGAAGATGTGCTCCAGCTTGGCCGAGGGGATGCCGATGCCGGTGTCGCTGACCTCGAAGCGGATGCGCGCCCGGCCCTCGCGCTCGCTCAGCAGCGTCACGCCAAGAACGACCTCGCCCTGCTCGGTGAACTTGAGCGCATTGCCGGCCAGGTTGAGCAGCACCTGGCGCAGCCGCGTCGTGTCGCCCACCAGCGCGGCTGGCAGGCGCGGGTCGAGGCGGAACAGCACCTCGATGTCCTTGTGGCCCACATTGGCCGACAGGATGACGGCCAGCTCGCGCATGAAGTCGCTGAGCTCGAAGGGGTGCGGGTCCAGTTCCATCTTGCCGGCCTCGACCTTGGAGAAGTCCAGCACGTCGTTGATGACGGCCAGCAGCGCCTGCGCCGCCGTGCGCGCCTTGCTGGCGTAGTCGTGCTGACGCGGGCTCAGCTCGGTGCGCAGCAGCAGGTTGAGCATGCCCAGGGCGCCGCTCATGGGCGTGCGGATCTCGTGGCTCATGTTGGCCAGGAAGTCGCTCTTGGCCTGGCTGGCGGCCTCGGCGGTGACGCGGGCGCGCACCAGCTCGATCTCGGCGCGGTGGCGCTCGGTCACGTCGATGAGCATCTGCACGACGTTGACAAGGCGGCCACGCCGGTCGCGGATGGCACTGGCGCTGCCGTCGACGAACAGTTCGCCGCCGCCTGGCAGCGCAAAGCCGCGCTCGAAGCGCACATGGTCCATGCGACCGCCGGCCAGGCGGTTCAGCTCGCTGCCGAGCAGGCGGCCGGCGCGGAAGTCCGGCAGGTCGGCCAGCTTGGCCGAGCGCAGCTCCTCGCCCGTGCGGCAGAGCATGGCCGTGAGCGCCGCGTTCACGTCGAGGATGACGCCCTGCGCATCGCACAGCGCAATGCCGACCTGGGCGCGCTCGAACACGCCGCGAAAGCGCTGCTCGCTGTCGTTCAGCGCGCGGGTGCGCTGTTCCACCCGCGCCTCCAGCAGCTGCTTCTCGACGACGAGCTGCTCGGTCATGTGGTTGAAGTTGCGCGCCAGCTCGCGGAACTCGGCGAAGCCGCAGACCGGCGCCCGCTCGTCCAGGCGGCCCCCGGCGATGCGCGCCACAGCGCCGTTGAGCAGCGCCACCGGCTCCACCAACCGGCGCCCCAGCAGCAGCGCGAAGCCCAGGGCCAGCAACAGCGCCAGGCCCAGCGCCGCCAGCAGCCGGTTGCGCAGCGCACGCGCGGGCGCGAAGGCTTCGTCGGCATCCAGATTGACCGAGATGCCCCAGTCCAGCGCCGGCAGGTGTCGCCAGGAGGAGACGACCGCCACGCCCGCGTAATTGCGCGCCAGCCCGCTGCCGCTCTCGCCGCGCAGGCCGCGCAGAGCAGGAATGGCATCGGCAGCCAGCGGGTCCACCGCGCCGTGCAGCGACTGTGCGGGCTGGCGGAGCAGGTCGTTGACGAAGACCGCCTGGTCGCCACTGCGCTGCATCAGCACGGTCTCGCCGCTCAGCGACAGGCCGGCGCGGTCGGTGGCGACGCGCAGCAACCGCGGCATGTCGAGCTGCAGCACGATGCTGCCGAGCACGCGGTCACCGTCGACGACGGCATGGACCATGAACATCGTCGGCACCGTTTGACCGTCCGGGCCACGCAGCCGCATCGTCGGCGTGAGCTGCACGTCCAGCCGGCCGACGGCGCGCCGGTGCGCCGCCAGCAGCTCGCTGCCCTCGAAGGCGCCGCCATCCAGCCGCGCCAGCTCCGGGCTGCTGCCGACCAGCGGCTTCATCGCGAAGCTGATGCGGCCGTCGGGCTGCACCAGCAGCAGGTTGACGTATTTGCCGGTGTCGTACAGCTGCGCGTAGAAGGCGCGACTGGCCGCCGGCACCTGGGTGGCCGCGGCATCACGGCGCTGGCCGAGCAGCTCGCGCGTGTCGGCCGCCTTGGCAACGACCTGGGCGTCGACCTGCACCTCGTTGAGGTATTCGTTGATCTCGGTGACCTTCTTGCGCGCAATGGCCACCAGGCCTTCGGTGACGGTCTCGCGCAGGCTGCGCTCAAAGCTGGCGAGCTGCCACAACCCCATCACGCCCAAAGGGAGCGCAGACAGCAGCACGAAACCCAGCAGCAGCGCCGGGCCGATGCGCCAGGCCCGCCGTGCCGACTCCGCGGCCGGCGACGCGTTCAAGGCCGGCCTCCCGCCCGCGCCGCGACGGCGGCCCAGTATTCCGTCGACCGGAAGGCCGGCCAGGGCGCCGGCCGGATGTGGCGCGGCACCTGCCACACCTCGGCGAGCTGGCCGTCGGGCCGCACCTGGGCAATGCGCAGCTGGCGCCAGAGGTGGCGGGACTGCGCGTCCACCGCCGCATAACCATGCGGTGCGCTGACACTTTGCTGCAGCACGTTGGCGTTGACCGCTTCGGTCTGCGTGCTGTGCAGCTCGCGCACGGCGGCGGCCCAGAGCAGCACGCCGACATAGGCCGACACCGCCGGGTCGCTGACCTGGGTGTCGGCCCCGTTCAGCGCGCGGAGCCGGGCCAGGAAGGCCGTGTTGGCCGGGGCGGGCAGCGACTGCAGATAGCTCCAGGCGGTGAAATGCCGGTCCAGCCGGCCGCCACCGTAGGCGCGCATTTCGGGCTCGGCGGCCGTGAAGGACAGCAGCGGCAGGTCGGTCAGCGCGGCGGCCACCAGGGCGTCGAAGAAGGCGCCGTTGCTGTCGCCGCTGAGCGTGCTGAGTACCAGGTCGGGCTGCAGCGCCTGCAGCTCAGCGATGACCGCCGCCATGTCGGGCGAGCCCAGCGGCACATAGCGCTCACCCAGCACCTGGCCGCCGCCCAGCCGGATGAAGTCGCGCAGCATGGCGTTGACGCGGCGCGGGAACAGCGCATCGGTGCCGATCAGGTAGACCCGCCGGCCGAAGCCCTGCATGGCCCAGTCGGTGGCCGGCAGCACCTGCTGGTTGGGCGTGGGACCGGTGTAGATGATGTGGGCCGAGCGCTCCATGCCTTCGTGGGCCATGGGGTAGAAGAACAGGTGCTGCTGCGCTTCGACGACCGCCTGTACCTTCTCGCGACAACCCGAAGACCAGCAGCCGAACAGCGCGACGGCATGCTGCTCTTTGATGAGCCGGGTGGTCGCGGCACCGGCCGTGGCGGTGGCGTTGGAGCGGGTGTCCTCGATGCGCAGTTCCACGCGCCGGCCCAGCAGCCCGCCACCCTGGTTGATCTCTTCCACGGCCAGCTTGACGGCGGCCACCAGCGGCCGCTCGCTCGTCGCCAGGGGGCCGCTGAGTGCGTGCACCAGGCCGATGACGATGGGGCCGTCTTCCTTGCCGTTGCCCTCGCCGGCCGGTTTGCGCCACAGCCAGGCGCCCAGACCCAGTGCCAGCAGCAGGATCAGCCCCCCCAGCAGCGCGAGCCGGACCCGCATGGTCTTGGCCTGCGTCAATCCGCGTCAGCCCGCCGCGCGCCGCGCCTCGGGCGAGATCAGCGGCAGCGTCAGTCGCACCGTCGTGCCGACACCCGGCGTGGATTCAACCTGGATCTGCCCGCCGAGGGCGAAGGTGACGAGGTTGCGCACGATGTACAGCCCCGGCTCGCTGCGGTTGGACCCGAAGCGCGTCGAGAAGAAGGGGTCGAAGACACGGCCCACCAGCCCGGGCGGAATGCCCACGCCGTGGTCCTGCACGGCGATGGTGAGCTGGTCGGTGCCGAGCAACCGCACGCGGATGTGGACTTCGCCGCCGGCCTCACGGTAGGCGTGCTTGATGGCGTTCTGGATCAGCGTCGCCAGCACCTTGGCCAGCGCACCGCGAAAGCTCAGCAGATGCAGGTCGTCGCCCGCGTCCAGCTCGCAGCGCACCTGATGGGCCTCCAGCGCGTCGGCCAGGCTGGCCACGACCTCATGCACCAGCTCCAGCAGCGAGAAGCTGCGCCGCTGGTCGCCGAAGTTGTCGGCGGTGGACTGCAGGAAGGCCTCGACGATGGACAGCGTGCGCTGCAGGTTGGACAGCACCAGGCCGACGCTCTCGTCGCTGATGCGCAGGTGCTTCTCCAGGTCGCTGCGCTTGATGGTGCCGGCGTTGCTTAGCCCGCGCAGGTGGGTGAGGTCGTCCTGCAGCGTGCAGGCCGAGATGAGGGCGTTGCCCAGCGGCGACGACAGCTCCTGGGCGATGCCCGAGATCGTGCGCCCCACCGAGGCCAGCTTGTCGCGCTGGAAGAGCTCGATCTGCGAGCGCGCAAAGCTCTCCGACGCAAGCTTGAGTGCCAGCTGCGTGCGCACGCGCGCCTTGACGACGACATCGACAAAGGGCTTGGGGATGTAGTCGACCGCGCCATGGGCGAAGCCCTCGGCCTCGTCGTCGGCGCTGCCCTGCACGGTGACGAAGATGACCGGAATGCTGCGTGTGCGCGGGTCGGCCTTGAGCCGGTCGCAGACCTCGTAGCCGCTCATTTCGGGCATCAGCACGTCGAGCAGGATCAGGTCGGGCAACTGCTGGGCGCAGTAGGCCAGCGCCTCGGCGCCGGTCGTGGCCATGGAAACCTCGCATTCGTCCACCAGCAGCTGGTAGAGCGCATGGATGTTGCTCGGCTGGTCGTCGACTACGAGGATGAGCGGCATGGCCGGCCAGAATAACCGCAGCATCCTGCGCCGCGCCAGCCGCCCGCCCTAGGCTTTCCCCAGGGCGCGGTTGTGGAATCCTTCCCACTTTCGCCCCGACCGGCCACCCATAATCCGCCGGCTCAACGCCTCCCAACATGCCCCAGCGCAAGATCTCGCTCGGCCTTCTGCTGCTTGCCATGGCGGCGCTTCTGGCGCTCCTGGCCCTATTGCTGAGTCTGCGCGGCATGGGCGGCGCATCCCATGGCGCATCCCTCGATGCTGCGCTGGCGCTCACCCTGCTGCTGCTGCCCCTGCCGCCGCTGTGCGTGCTGGCCTTGCGCCGCCACGACAGGGACGCCCTGGCCCATGTCGCCGCGGCCCAGGCGGCCACCGACGCCAAGACGCGTTTCCTGGCCCAGATCAGCCACGAGATCCGCACGCCCATGAATGCCATCATGGGCATGACCCAACTGACCCTGCAGACCCAGCTCACGGCCGAGCAGCGCGACCTGCTGACCAAGGCCGACGCCGCCTCGCGCACGCTGCTCGGCCTCATCAACGACCTGCTCGACGTCGCCAAGATCGAGGCCGGCCACATGCGCATCGAGTCGCTGCCGCTGCGGCTGGAGGACGTCGTCAGCCAGGCCGTCGAGCTGGTGCGGCCGCTGCATGCCAACCCGGCCATGGCCTTCGTCTGCGACTGGGCGGACGCGGGCCTGCTTGGCGCGCGCGGCCAGTTGCGCGGCGACGCACTGCGCCTGCAGCAGGTGCTCGTCAACCTGCTGTCCAACGCCATCAAGTTCACGCCAACGGGTCACGTGCGGCTGCGTCTGGCGGAACAGCCCGCCGACTCGCTGGACGGCGTGTCGCTGCTCATCACCGTGCAGGACAGCGGCGTCGGCATGGCGCCCGAGCTGGTCGCCGACCTGTTCCGCGAGTTTCGCCAGGGCGAGCCCTCCATCCAGCGCCGCCACGGCGGCACGGGCCTGGGACTGGCCATCTCGCGCCGCCTGGTCGAACTGATGGGCGGCAGCCTGGACGTGCGGACCCAGCCCGGTCACGGCAGCTGCTTCGAGGTCAAGCTCCGGTTTCTGCTGGACGCCACTGCCGTCCCGCCCGCGCCGCTCAGGCCGCGCCGGCTGCTACTGGCCGAAGCGCGCGACGACAGCCGCGCGGCCACGCAGACCTTGCTCGCCCACCTCGGCCTGGATGACGGCGTGGCCGCCAGCGTCGACGTCGCCAGCACCCTCGGCGCGCTGGACGCCGCCCGCCATGCCGGCCAGGGCTTCGACTGGTTGCTGCTCGACTGGCATCTGCCAGGCCCCGGCCCGACCGGTGCCGACCTGCTGGCCCGGCTGCGCCGCGACCACCCGGCGCTGCGCATCGCCGTGCTGAACCCGCCCGGCCTGGATGACGGTTCGGCGCAGGCCCGCGCCTTCGGCGCCCGCGCGCTGTGCCCGCAGCCGCTGCTGCCGGGCGAGCTGCGCCGGCTGCTGAGCGACTCGGCAGGCGAGCGGCCGCTCGCCACCGATGGGCAGTCGCTGGCGCATCTGCGCGTGCTGCTCGTCGAGGACCATCCTGTCAACCAGGAGATCGCGCTGCGCCTGCTGAGCAGCCGCGGCGCCCAAGTCGATGTGGCCGCCAATGGCCAGGAGGGGCTGGACCGGCTGCAAGCCCGCGGCCCGGGCGCCTACGACCTGGTGCTGATGGACCTGCAGATGCCCGTGCTCGACGGCCTGAGCGCGACCCGGCGCCTGCGCGAGCTGCCCGGCTTCGAGACCCTGCCCGTGCTGGCCATGACGGCGCACGCGCTGGCCGAGGAGCGCGCCCAATGCCTGGCCGCCGGCATGCAGGGCCACATCGCCAAGCCGCTGGACGTGGCCCGCCTGGTGCGCGAGCTGCAGCGCTACCGGCCGCCGGCGCCGCTGGCACAGCCCCTGGCCGCGTCGCCGGCGCTGGACATGCCCCTGGGCCTGCGCCAGTTCGACGGCCAGGCCGCGCTGTACCGCCGCACGATGCAGGGCTTTGCCGCCCAGTACGCCGATGGCCTCGCCGGCTGGGCCGGCTGGCTCGCCGCCGCCGAATGGGTCGAGCTGCGCCGCGCGGCGCACACGCTGCAAGGCCTGGCGGCAACACTGGGCGCCCAACCGCTGCACCGCAAGGCCCTGGCGCTGGAGCGCAGCGCCGCAGCGGCGGACGCAGGCGCCGCGGCCAGCCAGATCGAGCGCGTCGAAGCCGGGCTGGCCGAGCTGCTCGCCGAGATCCGTCAGATCCTGGCCGAGCCGGCGGCCACGCCCCTGCCCCAGGGCCCTGGCGACCTGGCCGAGCTGCATCGGCTGTTGGGCCAGAGCGACAGCCGCGCGCTGGACTGGTGGCAGGCCCACGGCGCCCACAGCGGCCTGGACGCCGCGACGGTCAGCCGCCTGACGCATGCGCTGGCTGCACTCGATTTCGATGCCGCCCTGCTGGCGTTGAAAGACCCCGCCTGATGGGCGCTGCCACCCTCGTCATCGTCGGCCCGGTCGGCACGCGCTGGCTGTTCGGTCTCATCGCCGCCTCGGCGCTGGGCGCCTGGGCCAGCGAGACGGCGCTCGGCGTCATCGACCCCAACGACCGCATCGCCTACCCCTGCCTGGTGCTGGCCTTCTCGGTGCTGACGGGCCTGGCCTGGTGGCGCCCGCAGCGGCTGCGCGACTGGCAGCGCTGCGGCGTCACGCTGCTGGCGATGTATTTCAACCTGGGCATGCTGGCCTTCACGCTGCGCCCCGACCCCGGGCCCAGCCTCTACACGCTGGCCAGCCTGGCGCCGTGGACGATGGGCGGTTGCCTGCTGCTCTTCATCACCTGGCGGGCTCGCCAGGCGCTGCTCATCTCACTGGGCCTGCTGGTGGTGATGCTGGCGCCGCCGACGTTGTTGCGCTTTGCGGGTCGCCCGCCCGCCTGGCTGGTCGAGTCCTGGCCGCTGCTGGCCAACCTGGCCTTCTGCCAGACCATGTTCTGCCTGGCGCTGTGGGGGCTGTCGCGGCAGTTCGCGCGGCTGCGGCTGCTGGTGCCGGCCGGCGACGGTCCCGCCACTCCCGACGACCTCGTCAAGGCGCGGCTGGAAGAGCTGGAACGCTCGCGCGCCGCGGCCGAAGCGGCCTCGCGGGCCAAGTCCGACTTCCTCGGCAACATCGGCCACGAGATCCGCACGCCGATGAACACGGTGCTCGGCCAGACGCGCTTGCTGCTGGCCGGCCGCCTGCATGCCGGGCAGCGCAGCCAGCTGCAGGAAGTGGCCGTGGCCGGCGAGGCCCTCGTCAAGCTCATCGACGGCCTGCTCGACTATGCCGACCTTGACGCCGGCCGCATGCAGCTCGCCTCAGAGCCGCTGCGCCTGGAGCAACTGCTTGGCAGCGCCTTCGACGCCGTGCGCCCGGCAGCGCAAGCCAAGCAGCTGGAGCTGCTGTGCGACGTCGCCTCGCCCGAGCTGCTCGGCGAGGCCGGCGCGCGGCGCGGCGACGCGGTGCGGCTGACCCAGCTCATCACCGAGCTGCTCGTCAACGCCGTCAAGTTCACGCCGGCCGGCCAGGTCAAGCTCAGCGTCAACCTGGAAGCCAACGGTGCCTGGCGCTTACGCGTTCGCGACAGCGGCGTGGGCATCTCGCCCGAGCAGTTGGCCCACCTCTTCACACCGTTTGCGCAGGCCGAGGCCAAGGCCTCGCGGCGCTTTGGCGGCACCGGCCTGGGCCTGGCCATCTGCCGGGCGCTGGCAGAGCGCATGGGCGGCACGCTGACCGCCCGCAGCACGCCCGGCCGCGGCAGCGCCTTCGAGCTGATGCTGCCGCTGCCGCCCTGCCCCGAACTGCCGCTGCCGCCGCTGGCCGACCTGCGCAGCGTCCTCGTCGTGCAGGCCGCCCACAGCCCGGGCCACGACGCACTGGTGGGCCTCGTCAAGGCGCTGGCACCGACGGTCCGCCTGGAGCTGCTGACGCAGGGCAGCCAGGCCCTGGAGCGCCTGGCCGGCGCGCCCTGCGACCTGCTGCTCGTCGACTGGGTGCTGCCCGACATGGAAGGCGGCGAGCTGCTGCGGCGCCTCGCCGCCGTCGGCGTCACCAGCAGCGCCCGGCGCATCGTGCTGATGAGCGCCTTCGACACGCCGGTGCTGCGCGCCCGTGCGCTGCGCCAGGGTGCCCACGCCCTTGCGCCCAAGCCGGTGATGCCGCACACGCTGCGCCGCCTGCTCGACCTGAGCCGCCCCCTGCCCGCCGAGGCGCCGGCCGCTGCCCTGCCCGACCCGCACGCGCCGGCCACCGACCCTGCCACCGACCCGGCGACGCTGATGAGCGAGCTCGACACCTTGCTGGGCGAGGCCGACAGCCATGCGCTGACGCTGTGGGAGCAGCATGGCTCGGCCTTCATCGACATGCTGCCGGCGCGCCAGGCCAAGGCGCTGGCCGGCGCCATGCAGCGCTTTGATTTCGACGAGGCCCAGGCCGCATTGCGAGGCGAGAGCGAATCATGACCCCGCACGAGACCCTTGCCCTGCCGCAGGCCACCATCCTGGTCGTCGACGACACGCCGGCCAACCTGACGCTGCTGGCCCAGGTGCTCAAGCCCGATTACCGCGTGCAACTGGCCGTCAGCGGCGCCAAGGCGCTGGAGATCTGCCGCCGCCAGCCGCCCGACCTCATCGTGCTGGACGTGATGATGCCGGAGATGGACGGCTACGAGGTCTGCCGCCAACTCAAGGCCGACCCGGCCACGCGCCGCGTGCCGGTCATCTTCCTGACCGCGCTGACGCGTACCGAGGACGAGAGCAGCGGCTTCGAGGCCGGCGGCGCCGACTTCATCCACAAGCCCTTCAACCCCACCACCGTGCTGGCGCGCGTGCGCACCCACCTGCAGCTCAAGCAGGCGGAGGACCTCCTGCTGCACCACAACGCCCAGCTCAGCGGCGAGCTGGAGGCGCGCCGCCGCGAGGTCGAGCGGCTGCGCGACACCACCCTCTTCGTCATGGTCGGCCTGGCCGAGTTCCGCGACGCCGACACCGGCAACCACATCCAGCGCACCCAGGAATACGTGCGCACGCTGGCCCGCTGGATCGCCGTCCAGCCCGACGGCCCCGCCGACCTGACCGAGTTCGCCATCGACGAGCTGGCCAAGGCCGCACCGCTGCACGACATCGGCAAGGTCGCCATCCCCGATGGCATCCTGCTCAAGCCCGGCAGGCTGTCCGAAGACGAATGGCGGATCATGAAGACCCACGCCGAGCACGGCGCCGACCTGCTGCAGCGCGCCATCGACCGCCTCGGCGACGACGCCGGCCTGATGCTGACCTACGGCAAGCAGATCGCCCGCCACCACCACGAGAAATGGGACGGCAGCGGCTACCCCGACGGCCTGGCCGGCGAGGCCATCCCGCTGTCGGCACGCATGATGGCGGTGGCCGACGTCTACGACGCGCTGATCAGCGTGCGGCCCTACAAGCAGGCCATGACGCACGACGAGGCGCTGGCCTTCATCCGCGACGGCAGCGGCAGCCATTTCGACCCGCATGTGGTGGAGGCGGTGGAGGCCTGCGTGGCCGAGTTCCGCCAGATTGCGTCGCGCTGGGCGGATTGATTCGGTTCGTTGCGCGTTGGTGGTTGGCGTGACAACTGCGGCAGACCACCAGCCCTTGCGCGAAAGCGGTTCACGCGCAATGAGCCATTGATAATCGGCGCCCTCATGCAGTCCGGTTCCGTCCTCAACATCTCCTGCTACCTCTTCGTCTCGCTGGCCGACACGGCAGCGCTGCGTGACCGCCTTGAAGCGCGGGCCGAAGCCCTCGACCTCAAGGGCACGGTGTTGATTGCCGAGGAGGGCATCAACCTGTTCCTGGCTGGCCCGGCGGATGCGGTGAACACCTGGGTCGCGGAGTTGCGCGCCGACGCCCGCTTCGCCACGCTTAGCCCGAAGGAAAGCTGGAGCGAGGTGCAGCCTTTCCAGCGGCTCAAGGTCAAGGTCAAGCCCGAGATCATCCGCATGAACCGGCCCACGGTGCGCCCCGACCAGGCGCCGCGCGCGCCTGCGCTGGCGCCCGCCACGCTGGTGCGCTGGCTGGACCAGGGCCATGACGACGCCGGCCGCGAGGTCGTGCTGCTGGACACGCGTAACGGCTTCGAGGTCGACGAGGGCGCCTTTGACGGCGCCATCGACTGGCGACTGCACAAGTTCAGCGATTTCCCGGAAGCACTGGYGGCGCACAAGCAAGAGCTGGTGGGCAAGACCGTGGTGAGCTACTGCACCGGCGGCATTCGCTGCGAGAAGGCCGCCATGGTGCTGCAAGAGCAGGGCCTGACGGCCTGGCAACTGGACGGCGGCATCCTGAAGTACTTCGAGGACACCGGCGGCAAGCACTACCACGGCAACTGCTTCGTCTTCGATGATCGCCGGGGTGTCAACGCGGACCTGAGCCCCACGTGAGCAGTCGGTTCGGTGACGTCGCGCTGAAGCTGATCGGCATCGTCCTGATGCTGGCGACGCTGGCCTTTGCCGTCAGCAAGGCACCCGACCGCTCACTGGAGAGCCTTATCCCGCGCTGGGCGCCGCCGCCGTCGGACTTCGTCGAGGTGGACGGCCTGCTCGTCCACTACCGCGACCAGGGCCCCAGCAGCGACCCGCTGCCCCTGGTCCTCATCCACGGCACCGGCGCCAGCCTGCACACCTGGCAGGGCTGGGCGGCCGAGCTGTTGAAAACACGCCGCGTCATCAGCTTCGACCTGCCCGGTTTCGGCCTCACCGGGCCTTACCCAGGTCAGGCCGACGGCGACTACCGCGAGGCCCGCTACGTGGCCTTCACGCGCGGCCTGCTGTCGCGCCTGGGCGTCGGGCGAGCCATCGTCGTCGGCAACTCGCTGGGCGGCGGCGTGGCCTGGGAGCTGGCGCTGGCGGAACCCTCGCGAGTGGCCGGCCTGGTGCTGATCGACGCCACGGGCTACGCCTTCGTGCCCGAGGTGCTGCCGCTGGGTTTTCGCATCGCCCGCACGCCGGTGCTGCGTGAGCCCATGCGCTGGGTGCTGCCGCGCCGCGCCATCGAGCAGAGCGTCGCCGAGGTCTACGGCGACCCGTCGCGCGTCAGCGCCGCGCTGGTGGACCGTTATTACGAGCTGTCGCTGCGCGAAGGCAACCGCGTGGCGCTGATGCAGCGCATGGACCAGATGGCACCCGGCCCGGTCGAGCGCCTGCCCGAGATCAAGGTGCCCACCCTCATCCTCTGGGGCGGCAAGGACCGCCTCATCGTGCCTCGCTGGGGTCAGGCCTTCCACCAGGCCATCCCGGGCAGCCGCCTGGTGGTGTTCCCGGGCCTAGGCCATGTGCCTCATGAGGAAGACCCGGCTGCTACCCTTGCAGCCTTGCGCGACTGGCTACCTGCCGTCCACTGAACGCCGTCTCACCCAAAAGGTCCGACATGAAGAAAAAAGCCCCCCTGTTTGCACTTGCCCTGATCGCTTCTCTCGCCCAGGCCCAGGCGCCCGAGTGGAAGAAGCTGCGCATCGGCGTCGAAGGCGCCTACCCGCCGTTCTCCGAGATCGGCCCCGACGGCAAGCTGAAGGGCTTCGAGATCGAGCTGGTGCAGGCCTACTGCGCCGAAATGAAGGCCCAGTGCACGCTGGTGCAGCAGGAGTTCGATGGCCTCATCCCCGCGCTGCAGTCACGCAAGGTGGACGCCATCTTCGCCAGCGTCGCCATCACCGAGGAGCGCCAGAAGGTGGTCGCCTTCTCCAAGCCCTACTACAACACCCCCGCCCGCCTCGTCGCCAAGGCCGGCGCCAAGTTCGAGCCCAACGCAGCCAGCCTCAAGGGCAAGAAGGTCGGCGTGCAGCGCGGCACGACGCATGAGGCCTACGCGGCCAAGACGTTCACACAAAGCGAGATCGTGCGCTATGGCAGCCAGGACCAGGTGTTCCTCGACCTCAAGAGTGGCCGCCTCGACGCGACGCTGATGGACTCGCCCGCAGCGGACTTCGGTTTCCTCAAAAAGCCGGAGGGCAAGGGTTTCGGCTTCGTYGGCCCCATCGTCGAGGACAAGATCTTCGGCGTCGGGACCGGCGTGGGCATGCGCAAGGCCGATGAGGCGACGCTGGGCAAGAAGTTCAACGCCGCCATCGACGCGCTGCAGGCCAACGGCACGTTCAAGAAGCTGGCCGACAAATATTTCGACTACGACATCTCGCCCAAGAAGTGATGCGCCGCCGCTCCGCCCTGGCCGCTTCCTTGGCCATCGCCGGGTCGTCGGCGATGGGTCAGGTCTCGCCGCAGCGCCTGCGCATCGGCTTCGCCGTCGGCTACGCGCCCTTCAGCGAGGTCGGCACCGACGGCCAGCTCAAGGGCTTCGAGATCGACGTGGCTCAGGCGCTGAGCCGGCAGATGGCATTTCAGTTCACCCCGGTCATCCTCGACTTCGACGGCCTCATCCCGGCCCTGCAGTCGCGCAAGATCGACGCCATCATGGCCTCGATGTCCATCACGCCGGAGCGCCAGCAGCTCATCGCCTTCTCGTCGCCCTACTACTTCTCGCCGGCGCGCATGGTCATGCGCAGCAACGCGGGGCTTGAGGTCAGCGCGGAAGGCCTGAAGGGCCGCCGCATCGGCGTGGAGCGCGGCACCATCCATGAGCGCTTCCTGGCCGAGCAGTTCAAGGGCAGCCAGGTATTGCGCTACGCGACGCAGGACCAGGTCTTCCTCGACCTCAAGTCCGGCCGCCTGGACGCGACGCTGGTGGACGCCGTCATCGCCCAGTTCGGCTTCCTCAACAAGAGCGAAGGCCGGGCCTTCAGCTTCGCGGGGCCGGACTTCGGCCGCGACGAGCGCTACTACGGCAAGGGCATTGGCGTGGGCTTGCGCAAGGCCGAGGCGCTGACACTGGGCCGGCGCATCGATGAGGCGCTCGCGGCCCTGCGCAGCAGCGGCGCGCTGAAAGCGCTGAACGATCGCCATTTCAATTTCGACCTCGTTACGCCGCGCTAGCCATGCTGTTGCACGGATTCCTTCCCAGCCTCATCGAAGGCGCCGCCGTCACGCTCGGCGTGGCGCTGTCGTCACTCGCCGTCGCCGTCATGCTGGGCCTGGCCGGCGCACTGGCCAAGCTGTCGCGCTCGCGCGTCGCCCAGGGCATTGCGGCCGTCTACACGACGCTGATCCGTGGCGTGCCCGACCTGGTGCTGATGCTGCTCGTCTTCTACGGCGGCCAGCTTGCCCTCAACACCGTGGCGCCCATGCTGGGCCATGAGGACTACATCGACATCGACCCCTTCGTCGCCGGCGCGCTGACCATCGGTTTCATCTTCGGCGCCTATCTGACCGAGGCCTTCCGCGGCGCCTTCCTGGCCGTGCCGCCGGGCCAGCGCGAGGCGGGCCTGGCTTACGGCATGAGCCCGCGCCAGGTGCTGTGGCGCATCACGCTGCCGCAGATGCTGCGCCACGCGCTGCCGGGGCTGTCCAACAACTGGCTGGTGCTCGTCAAGAGCACGGCCATCGTCTCGGTCATCGGCCTGTCGGACCTGATGACGCGCGGCCAGCAGGCGGCCGGCAACACGCGCGAGCCCTTCAGCTTCTACCTCGCCGTGGCGCTGATCTACCTCGTCTTCACCAGTGTGTCGGAGCTGGGCTTCAGCTGGGCGAAGAAGCGGCTGGCCATCGGCGTGCGGGAGGGGCAGCTGTGAACTTCGACGCCATCCTCGAGAACTTCCCGATGTATCTGTCGGGCCTGGGCATCACGCTCAAGCTGCTGGCGCTGTCACTGCTGTGCGGCCTGGCGCTGGCCGTGCCGCTGGCTGTCGTGCGAACCGTCTCCAAGGGCTGGGGCTCGCGGCTGGTCTGGGCCTACACCTRCGTCTTCCGCGGCACGCCGATGCTGGTGCAGCTCTTCCTCTGCTACTACGGCCTGGCGCAGTTCGACGCGGTGCGCGAAAGCTTCGCCTGGCCCTGGCTGTCGTCGGCCACCTTCTGCGCCTGGCTGACCTTCACGCTGAACACGGCGGCCTACACGACCGAGATCATCGCCGGCAGCATCCGCGCGCTGCCGGCCGGCGAGATCGAGGCGGCCAAGGCGCTGGGCATGGGCCGTGGGCTGCTGGTGCGCCGCATCGTGCTGCCCGCCGCCCTGCGCCGCGCGCTGCCGGCCTATGGCAACGAGGCCATCTTCATGCTGCACGGCACCTCACTGGCCAGCGTCGTCACACTGCTGGACGTGACCGGCGCCGCTCGCGCCGTCAACGCCAAGTACTACCTGCCCTTCGAGGCCTTCATCATGGCGGGCGCCTTCTACTTCGTGCTGACGCTGAGCCTGGTCGGGCTGTTCCGCTGGGCCGAGAACCGCTGGCTGAAACCCATGATGAGCCGTTGATCATGCAAATC
Organism: Roseateles sp. P5_E8; assembly: GCF_054177665.1. Taxonomy (NCBI): domain Bacteria; kingdom Pseudomonadati; phylum Pseudomonadota; class Betaproteobacteria; order Burkholderiales; family Sphaerotilaceae; genus Roseateles; species Roseateles sp. P5_E8. The sequence continues at coordinate 20,267 of NZ_JBGCUM010000022.1, forward strand.
ATTCGCCACCCCTTGATCTCTCCCGCGCCTGGCACTCAGCGCGAACTGGTCTCGCTGCACTACGGCCAGACTGGCGGTCAGAAGGCCTACATCCAGGCCTCGCTGCACGGCGACGAGCTGCCCGGCATGCTGGTCGCCCATCACCTGCGCCAGCAGCTCGGCGCGCTGGAGGCCGCCGGCCAGATCACGGGCGAGATCGTTCTGGTGCCCATGGCCAACCCCATCGGCCTCTCCCAGTTCCTGCTGCATGCCCACCTGGGCCGCTTCGAGCTGATGTCGGGCGAGAACTTCAACCGCCACTACCCGGACCAGGTCGACGCCGTGGCCCGGGCCGTCGAGTCGCAACTGGGCGGCGACGCCGCCGCCAACGTCGCCCTGCTGCGCCGCGCACTGAAGGCGGCCGTGCTGGCGTCGCCGGCCGACACCGAGCTGCAGTCGCAACGCCGTGCGCTGCTGAGCCTGTCCTGCGACGCCGACATCGTGCTGGACCTGCACTGCGACGCCCAGGCGCTGATGCACCTTTACACCGAGACGCCCTGCTGGCCCGACTGCGAGCCGCTGGCGCGCTTCCTCGGCGCACGGCTGACGCTGCTGGCGCAGGACTCGGGCGACAACCCCTTCGACGAGGCCTGCTCGCAGGTCTGGTGGAAGTGGGACAGGCATTTCGGTGGCAAGTTCCCCATCCCGCAGGCCTGCCTGTCTGTCACCGTAGAGTTGCGCGGCGCCTGCGACGTGACGCATGAGCTGGCCGCTGCGGATGCGGCCAACATCATCAACTTCCTGCGCTGGCGCGGCCTCATTGCCGGCGACAAACCGACCGTGCCCGACGCGGTCGGCGACGCCCGCCCGCTGGCCGGCAGCATGCCCATCAAGTCGCCCGTGCCCGGCGTGCTGACCTTCCTGAAGAACGTTGGCGCCGAGGTGAAGGCCGGCGAGGTGCTGGCCCATGTCATCGACCCCGTCACGGCCGAAGTCACCGAGCTGAAGAGCCCCGTCGACGGCCTGTTCTTCGCACGCGACTTCCTGCGCTTTGCCAATGCCGGCATGCGCGTCGCCAAGGTCGCCGGCCGGCAAGCCCTGCGCACCGGCAAGCTGCTGGGAGCCTGAACATCACCATGAGCGACATCCAGCTTCAAGCCACCAACATCCACAAGCGCTTCGGCGAGCGCGAGGTGCTCAAGGGCATCTCCTTCGCGGCCAGCCGAGGCGACGTCGTCACGCTGATCGGCTCCTCGGGTTCGGGCAAGAGCACGCTGCTGCGCTGCCTCAACCTGCTGGAGCAGCCGCACGAGGGCGAGATGAGCCTGTGCGGCGAAGCTCTCAAGCTGACCCGCGACCGCGACGGCACGCTGAAGGCGGCCGATGCCAAGCAGCTGCAGCTGTGGCGAGCCAAGCTCGCCATGGTGTTCCAGAACTTCAACCTCTGGGCCCACATGACGGTGCTGGAGAACGTCATCGAGGCGCCCATCCATGTGCTCGGCAAGCCCCGGGCCGAGGCCATCGAGCGCGCGCAGGCGCTGCTGGCGCGCGTGGGCGTGTCGCACCGCGCCAGCGTCTACCCGGCCCAGCTCTCGGGCGGCGAGCAGCAGCGCGTGGCCATCGCCCGCGCATTGGCCGTCGACCCCGAGGTCATGCTCTTCGACGAACCCACGTCGGCGCTGGACCCGGAGTTGGTGGGCGAAGTGCTCAAGGTCATGCGCGACCTCGCGGCCGAGGGCCGCACGATGATCGTCGTGACCCACGAGATGGGCTTTGCGCGCGAGGTGTCCAACCACTGCCTGTTCCTGCACCAGGGCCGCGTCGAAGAGGAAGGCAACCCCAAGGAGATGCTGCTGCGCCCGCAGTGCGAGCGGCTGCAGCAGTTCCTCAGCGGTGGTCTGAAATAGGCATGCACCGCGCGCTGGTCCGCCTGCTGTGGCGAGCGCTGGCGCTGGGGAGCATTGCTCTCGCCCTGATAGGCATCGTGCTGCCGCTGCTGCCCACCGTGCCCTTCCTGCTGCTGGCCGCCTGGGCCGCCAGCAAGGGCTGGCCCGAGCTGGAGGCCTGGATGCTCAACCATGCGCACTTCGGGCCGCACATCCGCGGCTGGCGCGAACGCGGCGCCGTGCCGCGCCGCGCCAAGTGGCTGGCGACGCTGATGATGACGGCCAGCGCCGTCGTGCTGGCGCTGTCGCCGCTGCCGCTGGCCGTCAAGATCGCCGTGCCGGCGCTGATGGCCGCTCTGGCGGTCTGGCTGTGGCGCCGGCCTGAAAGCTAGGGCGCCGGCTTGTTGCCGGCGAAGGCTTCGGCATCGTCGGCATAGACCGCGTCGCGGAAGGTCCGATTCAGCTTGCCGTCACCCGACGGGAAGAACTGCGTGAACAGCACCGCCGCGATGCCGTGCCGGGGGTCGACCCAGAACAGCGTGTTGGCCGCGCCGTCCCAGAAGAACTCGCCCGGCGCACCCGAGTACTCGCCCGAGTTGCGCGGTGGCCCCACGCGCACGCCGAAGTTGATGCCGAAGCCGACGTTGCCCTTGCTGGGCAGCCACGAGCGGTCGGTCAGGTCAGGTGGCAGCGCGTCGGTCGCCATCAGCCTGACCGTCTCGGGCTTCAATATCCGTTGGCCATTGGGTGCGACGCCACCGTCCAGCAGCATGCGGGCGAAGAGCATGTAGTCGTCCAGCGTCGACACCAGGCCGAAAGTGCCGGTCTTGAGGCGCCAGTCGGTGTCGTTGTACGTATGCACCTGGGCGTCCGGGATGCGCTTCAAGCTGCCATCCGGTGCGCGGGAATAACTGGCCGCAAAGCGCGGTCGGTCGGGGGCGTCGGGTGCGACATGGAAGCGCGTGCTGGCCATGCCCATGGGCTTGAACAGGTGCTCGCGCAGGTAGTCCTCGAAGCGCTCGCCGGACAGCTTCTCTACGAGGCGGGCCTGCACGTTCATCGCTCGGTCGTAGGTCCAGCGCCGGCCAGGGTGGTCGACCAGCGGCCCCGAGGCAATGCGGCCGACCAGCTCGTCCAGGCCAGACTTGAAACTGATGCTCGCGTAGTGTTTGCCGTTGAAGCGCTCCAGCGCGGGCGGGCCACCAAAGCCGGCGGCAAAGCCGGCCGTGTGCCGGCCCAGGTCGCGGATGGTGATGGCGCGCGCCGCCGGCTCGGTGATGGCCTGCCCGTCGGCGCCCTCGCCCAACCAGACGCGCGGGTTGGCGAACTCGGGCAGGTAGTTGGCCACCGGGTCGTCGAGCTGGAACCTGCCCTGCTCGTAGAGCTGCATCAGCGCCACGCCGGTGATGGGCTTGGTCATGGACTGGATCTGCATCAGCGCGTCGCGTGCCATCGGCCTGCCGGCCTCCCGGTCAGCCTTGCCGAAGGCGCCGAAGTAGGCCTCGCGACCGCCCTCGTAGATGAGGGCCGTGACCCCCACCAACTCGCCATGCCTGACCATGCCGCGCAAGGCGCTGTCGATGCGCGCCGGCTTGACGAGGGGGCCGGCGGCGGCCGCCGCGGCCAGCAGCGCCAGGCCGCCGGCCAGCAGCCAACGACGTGCGTTCAAGCCGTCGGCTCCAGCAGGCCGCGGTCCTTCAGCATGGGCTCCACGATGGGGTCGCGGCCACGGAAGGCGCGGAAGGCTGCGCCCGGTTCACGGCTGTTGCCGGCCGAGAAGATGCACTCGCGCAGCCGCGCAGCCACGTCGGCGTCGAACACATTGCCGGCCTCGACGAAGGCATCGAAGGCATCGCAGTCCAGCACCTCGGCCCACAGGTAGACGTAGTAGCCCGCCGCGTAGCCGGCGCTGCTGAAGAGGTGCTGGAAGTGCGTCAGCCGGTGGTTGAGGCCAACCTCGGCCGGCAGGCCCCACTGGGCCAGCGTCTGCGCCTCGAAGGCGACGACATCGGCGGGAGCGTCCGGCAGTGCGTGCACCGCCATGTCGACCAGCGCGCTGGCCGTGTAGCGCAGCGTCTCGTAGCCCTGGCCAAACTGGCGCGCGGCCTGCAGCTTGGCCAGCAGCGCATCGGGCAGGGGCTCGTCGGTCTGCCAGTGGCGGGCGAACTTCTTCAKCACCTGCGGCTCGGCCATCCAGTGCTCGTAGAGCTGGGACGGCAGCTCGACGAAGTCGCGCAGCACCTGCGTGCCGGCCAGGCGCTCATGCTCCACGCTGCTCAGCAAGCCGTGCAGGCCGTGGCCGAACTCGTGGAAGAGCGTGCGCACGTCGTCAAAGCTGAGCAGCGTCGGCTCACCGGCCGCGCCGCGGGCGAAGTTGTTGTTGTTCAGGATGACGGGCGTGGCGCCCAGCGCGCGGCTCTGGTTGCGCAACGCGTTCATCCACGCGCCGCTGCGCTTGGTGGGCCGCGCGAAGTTGTCCTGCAGGAACAGGCCACGCAAGGACCCGTCGGCATTGAAGACCTCGTAGGCGCGCACGTCGGCGTGATAGCCGGCGATGTCGGGCCGCGCCTTGAACTCCAGGCCGAACAGGCGGCTGGCGCAGTCGAACATGGCGGCCACCATGCGTTCCAGCGGGAAGTACGGCTTGACCTCGGCCTCGTCCAGCTCGAAGCGGGCGCGCCGGGCCTGCTCGGCGTAGCAGCGCCAGTCCCAGGGTTCAAGCTCATGCGTGGCGCCGGCCGCAGCCATGGCGCCCCGCACGGCCTCGCGCTCGCGCGCCTGCGCGGTCAGGGCCGGGTGCCAGACGCGCTCCAGCAGGCCCATGACGGCGCCCTGGCTGCGCGCCATGGTGTCCTCCAGCGCGAAGTCGGCGTAGCAGGCGTGACCGTGCAGGCGGGCCTGCCCGGCGCGCAGTTCGAGGATTTCGCGGCAGATGGCGCGGTTGTCCCCTGATGCGTCGGCCTGAGCCGTGTTGTCGCCCCGGCCGACCCAGGCGCGCCAGGCCTGCTCGCGCAGGTCGCGGCGGGCGCTGAAGCTCAGGAAGGGCACGATCAGCGAGCGGGACAGCGTGATGACATGGACGCCTTCGTCCAATCCACGGTCCACGGCGGCCTGGCGCGCGGCAGCGCGCACGAAGCCCGGCAGGCCGGCCAAGTCGGCCTCGCTCGTCAGGCGCAACTGGTAGCCGTTCTCGGCCGCCAGCACGTTTTGCGCAAAGCGCGTGTTCAGCTCGGCCAGCCGCGCCATGACGGCGGCGTAGCGGGCCTTGGCCTCGGGCGCCAGGCGGGCGCCGGCACGCAGGAAGTCCAGGTGCACGCGCTCGATCAGGCGGCGCTGCTCGCCCGTCAGGTCCAGCCGCTCACGCGCATCGAACAGCGCGCCGACGCGCGCGAACAGGCCGGCGTGCATGTAGACCGCGCTGTTGTGCGCCGCCAGCGGCGCGGCCAGCGCCCGTTGCACCGCCTGCAGATCGGGCGACGTGGCCGAGGCGGCCAGTGTGTAGAAGAGATGCTCCAGGCGGGTCAGCGGGCGGCCGCTGGCGTCGAACGTAGCCAGCGTGTTGGCAAACGTCGGCGCCTCGGCCTGACTGGCAATGGCCTCGATCTCGGCGCGGTGGGCGGCGAGTGCTGCGTCGAAAGCGGGTTGGAAATGCGCCGGTTGGATATCAGCGAATGGCGGCAGGCCGTGTGGGCCAGCCCAGTCCTGCAGCAGCGGGTTGTTGCTCATGCGGGGGCCTTTCGAAAGCAGAAAGAAACAAGGGCCGCTTCCTGCCGGAGGCGGCCCCATCGTCGATTCATCAGGTGCTAAGCCGGGTTACTTGCCAGCTGCCATTTCCTTGCGGATGGCCTTTTCGTCGTTCTCGTCGTACAGCTTTTTGCTGCACTCAGCCTTCCACTTGTCATCAGCATCGAAGTACTTTTCTTCCCGGTCTTTCACGGTCTTGAACTGCGCATCCCGCGCATCGATCTTCTCGTTGAAGGCCTTGCGCTTGACGCTCTGCTCGGCGTCGGCCGCCTTCATGGCGTCGAACATCGCGTTGAAGGCGTTGGTGCGGGCCATGTACGCCTCGTTGCGCGCCTTGAGATCCGCCTTCTCCAGCTTGGGCGCCTCGGCCGTCAACGCGGCGTGCGCTGCCAGGATGGCCTCCTTCTCGGCCTTCACTTCGGAGAACTGCTTGGCCAGCGCCGCTTCGCCGGCATCCAGCGTCACCTTCTCGGCCTTGATCTTTGCCTCATTGACCTCGAAAGCGGTTTGTTCGGTCTTGAGGGCCAAGGCTTCCTTGGTGTTGCCGTCCTGCAGGTTGATGCAAGCGCGCAGTTCGTCGCGCGACATCAGCTTGGGCTTGGGTTTTTCGACGACCGGGTTGCTGACCTTGTTGTTCTTCGGGTCGACCTTGGCCTTGGTGTTGTTGATGACCTGTGCCTGGGCGGAAACAGCGAAGACCAGGACCAACGGAAGAAGAATGCGTTTCATGACGGGGGCGCAACTCGGGTTGCGAAGGTTCAAAACGGGAGGCGGCATGATGCCACGAGGGCTTCACCGCGATAATCATTGGCTGCTCTTCGTTACCACCTCGTACCTCCAACGCATGGCGCTCAAAGCCACCATCCACAAAGCCCAGCTGCAAATCGCCGACATGGACCGCCATGTCTACGGTGACCATGCGCTCACGATTGCCCGCCACCCCAGCGAGACCGACGAACGCATGATGGTGCGCGTTCTGGCCTTCGCGCTGAACGTGACGGCCGACGACCTCAACGGCCGGCTCGAGTTCACCAAGGGCCTGTCCGACGTGGATGAACCCGACCTCTGGCAGCTCGACCTTACCGGCGAGGTGCAACACTGGATCGACCTCGGTCAGCCCGACGAGCGCCGCCTGATGAAGGCCCACGGCCGCGCCCGCCGCGTCAGCGTCTACAGCTTCGCGTCCAGCACGCCGGTGTGGTGGGCGGGCCTGGAGAACAAGCTGACGCGTGCGCCGCGCCTGGCGGTCTGGCAGATCCCCGCCGAGCAGTCGCAAGCCCTGATTCCGCTGGCCGAGCGCAGCATGCAGCTGCAGATCAGCATCCAGGACGGCAGCATTTATGTGTCGACCAACAGCGCGTCGGTCGAGATCCATCCCGTCGCCTTGAAGACGTCCAGCGAATGACCCCGCAGCACGAACCCGGCCAGCAGCGGTTCACGCTGCCGACCACGCCCACCAGCGTGCTCGACTACGAGCTGAGCGCTGGCCGCGTCGTCTTCACCCACACCGGCGTGCCGGCGGCCTACCGCGGCCAGGGCTTAGCGGCCCAGCTCGTCGAAGCCGGCCTGCAATGGGCCAAGGCGGAAGGCCTCAAGGTCGTGCCCGCCTGCAGCTACGTCCACGTCTACATCCAGCGCCACCCCGAGTGGCAGAACCTCGTCGCTTAAGAGAAGACCGACACCATGTCCACGATCCTGCAATCCGTCCCCGTCGGCCAGAAGGTCGGCATCGCKTTYTCCGGCGGCCTYGACACCTCGGCCGCCCTGCACTGGATGAAGCTCAAGGGCGCCCTGCCCTATGCCTACACGGCCAACCTGGGCCAGCCCGACGAGCCCGACTACGACGAGATCCCGCGCAAGGCCATGCTCTACGGCGCCGAGAAGGCCGTGCTGGTGGACTGCCGCTCGCAGCTCGTCGCCGAAGGCATTGCGGCCCTGCAGGCCGGCGCCTTCCACATCAGCACCGCCGGCGTCACCTACTTCAACACCACGCCCATCGGCCGCGCCGTGACCGGCACGATGCTGGTGGCGGCGATGAAGGCCGACGGCGTCAACATCTGGGGCGACGGCTCGACCTACAAGGGCAACGACATCGAGCGCTTCTACCGCTACGGCTTGCTGACCAACCCGGCGCTGAAGATCTACAAGCCCTGGCTGGACCAGACCTTCATCGACGAGCTGGGCGGCCGCAGCGAGATGTCGGCTTTCATGACCGAGAAGGGCTTCGCCTACAAGATGAGCGCGGAGAAGGCCTATTCGACCGACTCCAACATGCTGGGCGCCACGCACGAAGCCAAKGACCTGGAGCACCTGAGCAGCGGCATCAAGATCGTCAACCCCATCATGGGCGTGGCGTTCTGGCGCGACGACGTCGTCGTCAAGGCTGAGACCGTGTCGGTGCGTTTTGAAGAGGGCGTGCCCGTCGCGCTGAACGGCGTCGAGTACCGCGACCCGGTGGCGCTGCTGGCCGAGGCCAATGTCATCGGCGGCCGCCACGGCCTGGGCATGAGCGACCAGATCGAGAACCGCATCATCGAGGCCAAGAGCCGCGGCATCTACGAGGCGCCGGGYCTGGCGCTGCTGCACATCGCCTACGAGCGCCTGGTCACCGGCATCCACAACGAAGACACCATCGAGCTCTACCGCGACAACGGCCGCAAGCTCGGCCGCCTGCTCTACCAGGGCCGCTGGTTCGACCCGCAGGCCATCATGCTGCGCGAGAGCGCCCAGCGCTGGATCGCCCGCGCCATCACCGGCGAGGTCGCCCTGGAACTGCGCCGTGGCAACGACTATTCGCTGCTGGACACCCAGAGCCCCAACCTGACCTACGCGCCCGAGCGCCTGAGCATGGAAAAGGTCGAAGGCGCCTTCAGCCCCGCGGACCGCATCGGCCAGCTGACCATGCGCAACCTCGACATCAGCGACACGCGCGACAAGCTGAGCGTTTACAGCAGCGTCGGCCTGCTGCCGGGCGGCGGGCTGCCCAAGCTGGAAGGCTAAAACGCTTCGGCGACCCTCAGGAAGCTCGCGAACCGCGGCTTCCCAGAGGGCGTCAGGTCGCGGTAGCGGTAGGTGACCGTCGCGCCGATGGCGGGCGGATCACGCCTCTGGGCATCGCTGAAACCGGTGCCCAGCTTGAAGCGCACGCCCTCGGGCGTCTGCAATTCCAGCGCGCCGAGCTGGCCTCTGAACCGGCCCTTTCCCGGCTCGTGGCCGACGACGACGGCTTCGGCGTCCGCCAGCGGCTTGAGCTTGAGCAGCAGGTCACTGCGGCCCGAAGCCACCGGCGCGTCGGCACGGTGGAGCATCAGACCCTCGCCGCCGACGTCGACGACCTGCTTGAGCTTCGCGCGCAGCTCGGCATTCGACTTGAAGCGCTGCTGCTCAATGGGCACGACGATGTCGCTCGCCAGCGCCTTGAGCTTGTCGGCACGCTGCTCGAACATGCCCTCGCCTGCCGGCAGCTCGAACGCCCGATAGCTGATGCGCCGCCACTCGGCGTCCACCGGTTCGGTTCGCCTGACGGCAGCCGACAACACGTCGAAGCTGCGCCGCCCCATCCACAACTCGCCGTCGAGCGGCGTCTTCGGCAAGGCGGCCAGAAACCAGGCCGGCGCCGCCACCGTGCGGCCACTGCGGAATCGCAGCGTCGTGCCGTCCCACAGCGCGCGAACGCCGTCCAATTTCTCGCTGACCAGATACGGCGTCGGGTCGACGCCCGCCGGCGCGTTCTTTGCCAGCAACGGCTCCAGCGCCAGCGCCGGCACCCCCAGGCTGCCCAGCCAGGCCAGCAGCACGCGCCGGCTCAGTGTCGTCTCGCTCATCGCCATCCTCCCGCTTGCACCGGAGGCGGCATGATCGATCCGACCTGCCGCCCGCGGACGGCAGGATTCACGTCTAGACGACCACAGGCTCCGGCTCCAGGCGGATGCCGAAGCGCCCGTAGACGCTTTCCTGGATGGCCCGCGCCAGCGTGACGACCTCCGCGCCACGCGCGTCCGCCTTGTTCACCAGCACCAGCGCCTGCTTCTCGTAGACCGCCGCGCCACCCACCGTCTTCCCCTTCCAGCCACAGGCGTCGATCATCCAGCCGGCGGCCAGCTTCACGCTGCCATCGGGCATCGGGTAGTGAACGATGCCGGGGTCGCGGCCGATGATGTCCTTGCACTGTTCGGCGGTGACGACCGGGTTCTTGAAGAAGCTGCCGGCGTTGCCGATGACGGCGGGGTCCGGCAGCTTGGCGCGGCGTACTGCCACGATCCAGTCGTAGATCTGGCGCGCGTCGGGCGCCGTGATGCCGGTTTCGGCCATCTTGCGCTCCAGCTCCAGGTAGCCCAGCACCGGCTGCCAGGGCTTGGGCAGACGAAAGCGCACGCGCGTGATGACGCTCTTGCCGGCCAGGCCGCCGAAGTCGCTGTGCTTGAAGACGCTGTCGCGGTAACCGAAGCGGCACACCTCCGCCGGCAGCACGGCGGGGCGGCCGGTGACGAGGTCCATGACCTCGACCGCTTCCAGTCGGTCCTTGACTTCGATGCCGTAAGCGCCGATGTTTTGAACCGGTGTCGCGCCGACGGTGCCCGGGATCAGCGCCATGTTCTCCAGCCCCGGAAAGCCGTGGTCCAGCGTCCAGGTCACCAGCTCATGCCACACCACACCCGCACCGGCCTCGACGATCCAGGCGTCGTCGCGTTCCTCCAACAGCCGCATGCCGGCAATTTCCACCTTCAGCACAACCGCTTCCACATCCTTGGTCAGTACGAGATTGCTTCCACCGCCCAGCACGAACTTGGGCGCCCGGCCCAGCTCCGGGTGGTCGACGACACGGCGCACGTCCGCGGCCTCGCGGATGCGCACCAGGCGCTTGGCCACGGCAGGCAGGCCGAAGGTGTTGTAGGGCTTGAGATTGACGTCAACCTCGATGCGCAGGGCCTGCACGGGAATTGGCACCCCGCTGGGCACTCCGTTCGAGGGGGTCGGTAAAGGCGTGGACATGGGAAAATTTTGGACGGTTTGCGCGACGCGCAATCGTCAAAATTTTCGCAGACGCTTTCACTTCCTACTCAAATGCCCAGTTTCGACACCGTTCTCGAGCCCGACCACGTCAAGATCCGCAATGGCGTCGACAACGCCATCAAGGAAATCGGCACCCGCTTTGACTTCAAGGGCACGGGTGCCAAGGTCGAGCTGAAAGAGAAGGAAATCCATTCCACCGGCGACAGCGACTTCCAGCTCGAACAGATCGAAGCCGTGCTCTACGGCAAGCTCACCAAGCAGGACGTGGTGATCAGCTTCCTGGACAAGCACGAGAAGGTCGAGAAGCTCGGCGGCGACAAGGTACGCCAGGTCTACAAGATCAAGGAAGGCATCGAGGCGACGCTGGCCAAGAAGATCGTCTCTTCGCTCAAGGAGAGCAAGCTCAAGGTCCAGGCCAGCATCCAGGGTGACGCCGTACGCGTTACCGGCAAGAACCGCGATGACCTGCAGACGGCGATTGCCCACCTGAAGAAAAACTTCGCCGACACGCCGCTGACCTACAACAACTTCCGTGACTGAAATTTTTCGCCCCCTGCTCCTGTCAGCCCTGCTCGGCTTGACCGCCGCCGCCGCCGCGCAAGCGCAGACGGCGCCTGGCCAGATCCAGCTCAACGGCATGCTGGGCTCGCGCGCCGCTCTGCTGCTCATCGACGGCGAGCCGCGCACGATGGAAGTTGGTGTCACCGCCAAGGGTGTAAAGCTGGTCTCGCTGGAGGACGGCCGTGCCGTCGTCGAGGTGGCGGGGCGGCGCCAGACGCTGCTGCTGGGCGCCGCGCCCGCGCGCATCCTGTCTTCGGCGGCGGCACCGCGGCAGATCGTCATGGCACCCGGCCAAGGTGGGCACTACACGACCATCGGCACCATCAACGGTCAGACCACCAGTTTCCTGATCGACACCGGCGCCACCAGCGTGGCCATCAGCCAGATCGAGGCCGAGAAGCTCGGCCTGCGCTACCTCTACGGCCGGCGCATCGTCACCCACACGGCCAACGGCACCGTGCCGGCTTTCATGATCGAGCTGGCCAGCATCCGCATCGGCGATGTCGAGGTCCGCAACGTCGATGCCATCGTCATCCCCGGCCAGATGAGCCACGTGCTGCTGGGCAACAGCTTCTTGACCCGCTTCCAGATGCGGCGCGAGAACGATGTCATGACACTGGAGCTGCGCTACTGAACTGACGGGACCCGATCCGGTGCGCTTCTGCAAGAATCCGGCGCCCCTACCAGCAGCCAGCCTCGATGACTCGTCAAACCGCCTCGCTCTCCGGCCTGCTGGCCGCCTTGCTGATCGCTGCAGCGCCGGCCGTTCACGCCCAGGACGCCGCCAAGGCCTCGCGCTTCTATGAAGACGCGCTGCAGCGCTACGAGAAGCACGACATTCCCGGCACCATCATCCAGCTGAAGAACGCGCTGCAGGCCGACAAGAGCCAGTTGCCGGTCCATGTGCTGCTCGGCAAGGCCTTGCTGGCAGACAGCCAGCCGGCAGCCGCCGAGTTCCAGCTCGGCGAAGCCATCCGCCTGGGCGTCAACCGCGCCGAGATCGCCGTAGCGCTGGCCATGGCCATGAACGCCCAGGGCAAGCAGCCGCAGATGCTGGAAGACCCCCGCCTCCAGCCCGCCGGCCTGCCGCTGGGGATCCAGCAGCAGTTGCTGGTCGAGCGCGCCGCAGCCCAGTCCGACATGGGCGACACCAAGGCCGCGCTGGCAAGCGTCGCGGAGGCGCGGGCGCTAAACGCGAGCGACACCAACAGCTGGCTCGCCGAGGTGCCGCTGCGCGTGCGAAGCCGCCAGTTCCCCGAGGCAATGGCCGCTGCCGATCAGGCCCTCAAGCTCTCCCCCGACAACGCCGAGGTGCTGTACCACAAGGCCTCCATCTACCATGCCAGCAGCCAGATCGCCCAGGCGTTGGCCGGCTACGAACGTGCGATCAAGGTCCAGCCCAAGCATGCTGAATCCCACCTCGCGCGCGCCGGTCTTCTGCTCGACCTGAACCGCGACGCCGACGCGCTGGCCGAAGTCAACGAACTGCAGACCCTCAAACCCAACGACCCGCGCGGTGCTTATCYTCGCGCCGTGCTGGCCGAACGCGCCGGCGACATGGCGACGTCCAGGGCCGCACTCAAGAAGGTCACCGACCTGCTGGACCCCGTCCCCATCGAGTTCATCCGCTACCGCACCCAATTGCTGATGCTCAACGGCCTGTCCCACTACGGCCTGGGCGAGTTGGAGAAGGCCAAGCCCTTCCTGGAACTCGCCTCGCGCCAGCAGCCCGGCAGCCCACTCATCAAGCTGCTGGCCCAGGYGGCGCTGGCCGAGCCCAACGTCAACCGCGCCGTCGAGCTGCTTGAAGGCTACGTGAAGGCCCGCCCAGGCGACGGCCAGGCCCTGCTGATGCTGGCCAACGCCCACATGCGCCAGGGCCGCCATGCACGCGCCGTGCAGCTCATGCAGGACGCGCTCAAGGCCAAGGACTCTGCCGAGTACCGCACCGCGCTGGGCCTGTCGCTGCTGCAGTCCGGCCAAGCCGTCCTGGCCGAAGACCAGCTCGCCAAGGCCTACAAGGCCGATCCGAAGCAGACCTTTGCCGGCCTCGCCCTGGTCACGGTCCATCTGCGTGACAACCAACCCGCCAAGGCCTTGGCCGTGGCTGAATCCCTGGCCCGCGCCAACCCCAACAACGCCACCGTGCTGATGGTGCAGGCCTATGCCAAGACGCAGGCGCGCGACTACGCGGGCGGCCGAGCCGGCTACGAAAAGGCACTGAAGCTGGACCCGAAGCAGTTGGAAGCCAAGCTCGGCCTGGCCCGCATCGACGCCGTGACAGGCAACTTCGACGCGGCCGAGAAGCGCCTCAAGGGCGCACTCAAGGACGACGAACGCAACGTGAACCTGCTCTTCGAGCTGGCTCTGGTCAGCGAGTTGCGCGGCAGGGACGACGAAGCTCTGAAGTGGCTGGAAAGCGCCGCTGCGGCCAGCAGCGCGCGCGAGACACGCTCCAACTTCGCGCTCGTCGCCTGGCATCTGCGCAAGGGGCAACCGGCCCGCGCCGTCGAGGCGGCCAAGGTGTTGCTGTCCAAGCTGCCCGAAGACGTCGAGGCCCTGCAGGCCTATGCAGCGGCCCAGCTCGCCAATGGCGACCCCGCCGGCGCCAAGAGCACCCTCACCAACGCCGCCCGCCGCGCCGCCTTCGACACGCCACGCCTGGTCGCGGTCGCTCGCCAGCAGGTGTTGGCCCAGGATCTGAAGGGTGCGGCCTACACCCTCGAAAAAGCACTCAGCGGCACCCCCAACGACACGGCGGCGGTGGCCATGCTGTCCAGCGTCGAGTTGGCCCAGGGCAATTCGGCCCAGGCCGAGCAGCGCGCCCGTCAGGTCATCGATGCCAATCCGAAGTCTGCGCTGGGCTACAACCTGCTGGCCGAGGCGGCCATGCGCCGCAACCAAAACGCCGCAGCGCTGGAAGCACTGCGCAAGGCCCACGACATCGACAAATCCGCGACGACGTTGACGCGCCTGATGCGCGCTCAAGCCTCACAAGGCAATCAGAAGGCCGCCCTCGAGTCGGCCGAGACCTGGCTCAGGAAAAACCCGACCGACGTCATCGTCCGCACTTCGATGGCCGAATTGCTCGTCCGAAGCGGCGACTTCGCCGGTGCGCGCAAGCAGTACGAAGCCGCCCTAAAAGTCAGCCCCTCGAACACCGGCGTGCTGAACAACCTCGCCAACGTGTTGATCGAGCTCAAGGATCCTGGCGCCGTCGACATCGCCGAACGGGCATTGAAGAACGACCCCCGAAACCCAGTGCTGCTGGACACCGCCGGATGGGCCTACCACCGCGCCGGCAAGGCAGACCGCGCCTTGCAGCTCCTGCGCGACGCCCGCTTGCGTGCGCCGGACAACTCCGACATCCGCTATCACCTCGCTGCTGTACTGGCCCAGGCCGGCCGTAAAGGAGAGGCTCGGGAGGAACTCAACGGCGCGCTGCGCGGCAACGCCAACTTCGCCACGGCCGCTGAAGCCAAACAGCTGCTTTCCACCCTCAACTAAGGGGGCCAGGCCCACCCCCTAGGCTGTCGAGGTTCCTTACAATCTCTCACGTCGGTCCCGGTGGTTTTCAATAAACCGTTGTTAGGCAAAGGTTTTTCGGTCTGGCACCGAGTTTGCTAATAACGTTTCGAGAACTTCTGCGCCAACAGGCACAAAACGAAGGAATAACTATGAAGATTCGAAATATCCGCTGGAGCTTGATGGCCCTGGGCGCCTGCGCTGCACTGCTGTCGACGAGCGCACACGCGGTTTGGACCTTCGATCAAGCCAATGTCACTGGCTTGGCCGGCACCAATGCAGGCGATCCGGCCGTATCCCTGAGCGGTGTCTATGCCGCAAACACGTCAGGCGTCGTTGGCGGCAACTGGAGTGCTGGCGCTTTGACCTGGTACAGCGGCAACGGCCAAGGCATGTCGACGGGTACCGATGGCCCGCAGCCGACTCACGCGCTGGACAACGCCGGCAACACGGAAGCCGTTCTGCTGAACTTTGGCTCTAGTAGCGTCGTGCTGTCCAGCATCGGCCTCGGATATACCGCCAAGGGTAATGGCTGCGTAACGTCTGCCGGCGCGGCGGCGACGGCAGAGTGCGCTGCTGGCACGACTTTGTCTTACACGACCAATGTCCAGGTTGACGTCGCGCTGTTCCGCTGKACCGGCGCCGCAGGAACCACGCCGACGGGCAACCCGACTGCCCTCATTGGTCAAGGCGCTGCCGCGATGGCCGGGTGGGAACTCGTGGGCACCTATGGCGACATGGTCACCGATACAAACCCCGCTTACAACCTCGTGAACTCGGGCCAGAAGACTTCGAGCTGGTGGATGATCAGTGCGTACAACACCGGCTTTTCCTCGGCTGCTGGCGAAACTCGGGGCTCGCTGGACAACGGCAACGACTATTTCAAGCTCTACGCCGTGGCGGGCGCGAAGTGCACCAGCTCAATCAATGCGCAAGGTGTCTGCGGCGGCACGACCAGCAAGACGCCCGAGCCGGCCACGCTGGCCCTGACCAGCGTTGCACTGCTCGGCGTGGCCGGCCTGCGCCGCCGCAAGGCCAAGATCGCCGCCTGATCACTGGCTTCGATCTCCATGAAAGGCACTCTTCGGAGTGCCTTTTGCTTTCCGGCTCTGACATCGCTGAACTGTCTCTGGCCGGACAGCAAAGATGCGAACGACCGTGCTAAAACGTGCGGCATTCACATCACCAAACGCGAGACATGGACCTCAACTTCACCGATGCGGAGCTGGCCTTCCGCGCCGAGGTGCGCGAATGGGTGCGCGCCAACCTGCCGGCCGACATCGCCCACAAGGTGCGCCACTCGCTGCGCCTGAACAAGGACGACCTGCAACGCTGGGCCAGGATCCTCGGCGCCAAGGGCTGGCATGGCTGGGCCTGGCCCACGCAGTTCGGCGGCCCGGGCTGGAACGCCGTGCAGCGCCATCTGTTCGAAGAGGAATGCGCCCTCGCCTGCGCGCCGCGCATCGTGCCCTTCGGTCCGGTCATGGTGGCGCCGGTCATCATGGCCTTCGGCACACCGGAGCAGCAGCAGCGCTTCCTGCCCGGCATCATGAGCGGCGAGGTCTGGTGGAGCCAGGGCTACAGCGAGCCGGGTTCGGGCTCGGACCTGGCCTCGCTGAAATGCCGCGCGGAACGCCAGGGCGACAAGTACATCGTCAACGGCCAGAAGACCTGGACGACGCTGGGCCAGTACGGTGACTGGATCTTCTGCCTCGTGCGCACGTCCTCTGAAGGCAAGCCGCAGACCGGCATCAGCTTCCTCTTGATCGACATGACCACGCCCGGCGTCAGCGTCAAGCCCATCATCATGCTGGACGGCGAGCACGAGGTGAACGAGGTCTGGTTCGACAACGTCGAGGTGCCGGCCGAGAACCTGATCGGTGAGGAGAACAAGGGCTGGACCTACGCCAAGCACCTACTCTCGCATGAGCGCACCAACATCGCCGACGTGAACCGCGCCAAGCGTGAGCTGGAGCGGCTCAAGCGCATCGCCAAGGCCGGGGGCCTGATGGACGACCAGCGCTTTCGCGACCAGATCGCGCTGTGCGAGGTCGACATCGTCGCGCTGGAAATGATGGTGCTGCGCGTGCTGTCCGGAGAGCGCACAGGCAAGCAGCCGCTGGACGTCGCGGGCCTCTTGAAGATCCGCGGCAGCGAGCTGCAGCAGCGCTATACCGAGCTGATGATGCTGGCCGGCGGCCCGCTGGCCCTGCCCTACATCCTCGAGGCCATGGAGGCCGGCTGGCAGGGCGACCAGTGGCTGGGTGGCGCCTGGATCGGCGGCGCGTCGCACGCCATTCCGTTGACCGGCAACTACCTGAACGTCCGCAAGACGACGATCTACGGCGGCTCGAACGAAGTGCAACGCAACATCGTCGCGCAGACGGTGCTTGGCTGAGCGGGAGACAAGAACATGGATTTCGATTTCTCTGAAGACCAGGAAGCCCTGCGCGACGCCGTGCGCCGTTTCGTGGAGAAGGACTACACGTTTGAACGCCGCGTGCGGATCGAAAGAGCCGGTGGCTTCGACCGCGYCGCTTGGGACGGCCTGGCTGGCCTGGGCCTGACCGCGCTGGCCGTGCCCGAGGCCCATGGGGGCCTGGGTTTCGGTGCCGTCGAAGCCATGGTGGTCATGGAAGAACTCGGCCGCGGCCTCGTGATGGAGCCGGTGGCCCAGGGCGCACTGATCGCCCCAGCCCTGCTGGGCCACGCACCCGACGATCTGCAGGCCGCCTGGCTGCCGCGCATTGCCGGCGGCGAGGCGCTGGTCGTGCTGGCCCACCAGGAAGCCAAGTCGCGCTACCGCCTGAACCGGGTCGCGACACGCGCCGTCGACGGCAAGCTGACCGGCGTGAAGAGCCTGGTGCCCGCTGGCGACGTCGCTGACGCCTTCATCGTGCCGGCCCGCGTCGCCGGCACCGACGACGCGCCGCATGGCGTGGCCCTCTATCTCGTCGAGCATTCGGCGGCCGGCGTGCAGACACGGCCCTATTCGATCTACGACGGCTCCAGGGCTGCCGAAGTCCACTTCGACAACACGCCCGCGCAGCTCATCGCCGGCCCCGACCAAGGCCTCATGCTGCTGGAGTTGGCGGCGGACATCGGCATCGCCGCGCAAGCCGCCGAAGCGATTGGCGTCATGGAGAAATACTTGGCGCTGACGGTCGAATACATGAACACGCGCAAGCAGTTCGGCGTCGTGATCTCCAGCTTCCAGGCGCTCAAGCACCGCATCGCCGACGTGAAGATGCAGCTCGAACTGGCCCGCTCCATGAGCTACTACGCCACGTTGCGCCTGGGCGAAGTGCCGGCGGTGCGCCGCCGCGCGCTGTCGCAGGCCAAGGTGCAGCTCGGCAACGCCATGCGCTTCGTCGGCCAGCAGTGCACACAGCTGCACGGCGGCATCGGTGTGACGGATGAATACGTCGGCAGCCACTACTTCAAGCGCCTGACCGTCATGGAGATGCAGTGGGGCGACACGCTCCATCATCTCGGCGAGGTCAGCGCCCGGATGCAGGACACTGCGGGGGTGTTCGCCTGACCGTGGAGGTCACCCCATGAAGTACGCCGCATTCCTGCTGGCCGGTTTGGCCGGCCTATCCCCCATTTCCAGTCAAGCCCAGACCATCAAGCCCGGGCTGTGGGAGTTCAAACAATCGCCCCAGCTCGACCCGGCACGCCAGGCCCAGATGGCCCAGGCGCAAAAGGCCATGGAGAGCATGCCGCCCGAGCAGCGCAAGATGATGGAGCAGATGATGGCCCAGAAGGGCGTCAACGTGAGCATGGCCGGCGGCGTCATCACGGTGAAGACCTGCATCACCAAGGAGCAGGCCGAGCGCAACCAGGCGCCGGTCGCTCAGCAGGGCAACTGCACGCAAGAGTCCAAGCGCAGCGGCAACGTCATCCAGACACACTTCGTCTGCACGAATCCCGCCTCCGAGGGCGACGCCGTCGTCACGCTGCGCGGCAGCGAGGGCTTCACCAACGACGTCACCATTCGCAGCCAACGACAGGGCAAGACGGAAACGACCAAGATCAGCGGCGAAGGCCGCTGGCTGGGCGCCGACTGCGGCACGGTGCAGCCAGCCAAGCCCCCGGCCAAGTGAAGCAGAAGCTCTCTCAGATCCTGTTCAGCCAGGGCTTCGGGACGCGGCGCCTGTGCGCCGGGTTGGTCTGGAACGGCGAGGTCACCGTCAATGGCGAGGTGGTTGAAGAACCCAACACCGAGTTCGAGACCGACGGCCTGCGCTTCACGGTCGACGGCCTGGAATGGCCGGTCTTCGACAAGGCGCTGATCCTGCTGAACAAGCCCGCCGGCTATGAGTGTTCGCAAAAGCCCAAGCACCACCCCAGTGTGCTCAGCCTGCTGCCGCGGCCGCTGCGCGAGCGCGGTGTGCAGCCCATTGGCCGGCTGGATGAAGACACCACCGGCCTGCTGCTGCTGACCGACGACGGCACGCTGATCCACAAGCTCACCTCGCCCAAGCACCATGTGCCCAAGGTCTACGAGGCCCGCTGCAAGCATCCGCTGACGGCCGAGATGATCGAGCGGCTGAAGACCGGCGTGGAACTGCGCGAGGCCGAAGGCAAGCCGGGCAGCGAGATCACGCATGCCGAGGGCGCCGAGATCGTCGACGAGACGCTGCTGCGGCTGACTCTCATCGAGGGCAAGTACCACCAGGTCAAGCGCATGGTCGCGGCCGTCGGCAACCGCGTCGAGGCCTTGCACCGGCCGCAGTTCGGGGCGCTGACGCTGCCGGCCGACCTCGCCCCAGGGCAATGGCGCTGGATCGCCAGCCCGGCCGAGGTCTGGGGACAATAGGCCGCATGCGAGTTTTCAGAGGTTTTCGCCACCCCGACATCGCACCCGCCTGCGCGCTGACCATCGGCAACTTCGACGGCGTGCACCGCGGCCACCAGGCCATGCTGGCGCTGCTGCAGTCCGAGGCCCGCCACAGAAGCCTTCCGACTTGCGTGCTGACTTTCGAGCCGCATCCCCGCGATTTCTTTGCCGCCAAAGCCGGTAAACCCGAGTTGGCCCCCGCCCGCATCGCCAACCTGCGCGACAAGCTGGTGGAGCTGGAGCGCTGCGGCGTCGATCAGGTGGTCATCCTGCGCTTTGACGAGGCGCTGGCCTCGCTGCCGGCGCAGGACTTCATCCGCCAGGTGCTCATCGAGGGCCTGGGCGCGCGCTACGTGCTGGTCGGCGACGACTTCCGCTTCGGCGCCAAGCGCCAGGGCGACTACGCGACGCTCGACGCCGCGGGCCAGGCGCGTGGCTTTGACGTCGCCCGCATGATGAGCTACGAGGTGCACGGCCTGCGCGTCAGCAGTTCTGCCGTGCGCGAGGCGCTGGCATTAGGCGACATGGTCGCTGCCGCCGCGCTGCTGGGCCGGCCCTATGCCATTTCGGGTCATGTCACGCACGGCCGCAAGCTGGGCCGCCAACTGGGCGAGACGGCGCCCGGCGCCGCCGATGGTTTCCGCACGCTGAACCTGCGCTTCGAGCATGACAAGCCGGCGGCCAGCGGCATCTTCGCGGTCCTGGTGCACGGCCTGGCGGCCGAGCCGCTACCGGGCGTCGCCAGCCTCGGTCGACGCCCCACCATCGAGGACGCCGGCCGCGTGCTGCTGGAGGTCCACTGCCTGGACTGGCCCCTGAGCCCAGAGGGGGGCTACGGTAAACTCGCCCGCGTGGAACTGCTGCACAAACTTCGCGACGAAGCCAAGTACGACGGGCTGGATGCGCTCACGGCCGCCATCGCGGCGGACACAGAAGCAGCTCGCGCCTTCCAGGCCACGCACGCGGCCCAGCGCCGCCAGACCACACGCGACCGAATTTGAAGCGGCTCCCCGCCGCTCTTCGTCCGCCCTCCCCCGTTTTTCGACCGCCAGGCTTGCCGCCTGGCCGCATGCCATGACCACGCCTGACTACCGTTCCACGCTCAACCTGCCCGACACGCCCTTCCCGATGCGCGGCGACCTGCCCAAGCGCGAGCCGGGCTGGGTCAAGGCCTGGGAAGAGCAAGGCCTGTACAAGCGACTGCGCGACGCCCGCTGCAACGCGCCCAAGTTCGTGCTGCACGACGGCCCGCCCTATGCCAACGGCCAGATCCACATCGGCCACGCCGCCAACAAGATCCTGAAGGACATGATCGTCAAGGCGCGCCAGCTGGCGGGCTTCGACGCGGCCTACATCCCCGGCTGGGACTGCCACGGCCTGCCCATCGAGAACCAGATCGAGAAGACCTTCGGCCGCGGCCTGCCGCGCGACGAAGTGCAGGCCAAGAGCCGCGCCTACGCCACCGAGCAGATCGACGGCCAACGCGCGGACTTCAAGCGCCTGGGCGTGCTGGGCGAGTGGGACAACCCCTATCGCACGATGAACTTCGCCAACGAGGCCGGCGAGATCCGCGTGCTCAAACGCATGTTCGAGCGCGGCTTCGTCTACCGTGGGTTGAAGCCCGTCTACTGGTGCTTCGACTGCGGCTCGTCGCTGGCGGAGTTCGAGATCGAGTACGCGGACAAGCAGTCGCCTGCTGTCGACGTGGCCTTCCTGTCCGCCGAGCCCGAGAAGCTGGCCGCCGCGTTCGGCGTCGCACCGCTCAACAAGGAAGCGTTCACCGTCATCTGGACGACGACGCCCTGGACCATCCCCGCCAACCAGGCGCTCAACCTCAACCCCGAGCTGCCCTACGCGCTGGTCGACACGCCCAAGGGATTCTTCGTCGTCGCCGAGGCGCTGGTGGAGAAGTGCCTGGCGCGTTGGCAGCTGGAAGGCAGCGTCGTCGCGACGACGCCGGGCCGCGCGCTGGAGCTGCTGAAGTTCAAGCACCCGCTGGCCCACGTCGATCCTGGCTACGACCGCGAAAGCCCGGTCTACCTGGCCGACTACGCGACGGCCGAAGACGGCACCGGTGTCGTCCACTCCGCGCCCGCCTACGGCCTGGACGACTTCCAGTCCTGCGTCGCCCATGGCCTGGCCTTTGACGACATCCTGAACCCTGTGCAGGGCAACGGCGCCTACGCGGCAGACCTGCCGCTGTTCGGCGGCCAGCACATCTGGAAGGCCAACGCCGTCGTCACGCAGACGCTGCTGGATGCTGGCCGGCTGATGGCGCAGTCGAAGCTGACCCACAGCTACCCGCACTGCTGGCGCCACAAGTCGCCCGTCATCTACCGCGCCGCCGCCCAGTGGTTCGTGCGCATGGACGATGGCGACGGCTTGTTCACGCAGGACAAGGCACCCGACAGCCTGCGCAAGACTGCGCTGGCCGCCATCGAAGCCACCAGCTTCTATCCCGAGAACGGCCGCGCTCGCCTGCACGACATGATCGCCGGCCGACCCGACTGGTGCATCTCGCGCCAGCGCAGCTGGGGCGTGCCACTGCCCATCTTCCTGCACAAGGACACGGGCGAGGCGCACCCGAACACGCTGGAATTCATCGAGCGCGCCGCGCAGCTCGTGGAGGCCAACGGCATCGAGGCCTGGTCCAAGCTCGACGCCACCGAATGGCTGGGCGACGAGGCCGCGCAGTACACCAAGGGTCAGGACATCCTCGACGTTTGGTTCGACTCCGGCTCGACGTTCGAGCATGTCCTCAAGGGCAGCCACAAGGGCGCCGGCCACGAGACCGGCCCCGAGGCCGACTTGTATCTGGAAGGCCACGACCAGCACCGCGGCTGGTTCCACTCCTCGCTGCTGATCGCCTGCGCCCTCTACGGCCGTGCGCCCTACAAGGGCCTGCTGACCCACGGCTTCGTCGTCGACGGCAAGGGCCGCAAGATGAGCAAGTCGGACGGCAACGTCGTCGCGCCGCAGGCCGTGTCGGACAAGTACGGCGCCGAGATCCTGCGCCTGTGGACGGCTGCAACCGACTACTCGGGCGACCTCGGCCTGGACGACAAGATCCTTGCCCGCGTGGTGGACAGCTACCGGCGCGTGCGCAACACGCTGCGCTTCCTGCTCGCCAACGTCAGCGACTTTGACCCAGCCACCGACGCCGTTTCGCCTGCAGAACTGCTGGAAGTCGACCGCTATGCGCTGGCCCGCGCGGCCGAGCTGCAGACTGACATCCTGGCCCACTTCGAGCGCTACGAGTTCCACCCGGTGGTCTCGAAGCTGCAGGTCTACTGCTCCGAGGACCTCGGCGCCTTCTACCTGGACGTGCTGAAGGACCGCCTCTACACAACCGCCCCCAGGAGCCTGGCGCGCCGCTCGGCGCAGACGGCGCTGTGGCAGATCACGCACGGCATGCTGCGCTGGATGGCACCCTTCCTCAGCTTCACCGCTGAAGAGGCGTGGCAAGTCTTTGGCAAGGGTGAGAGCATCTTCACCGAGACCTACTGGGACTTCGGCAAGACCGACTCAGGCCTGCTGGCCAAGTGGCAGCGCATCCACGCCATCCGCGACGAGGTCAACAAGGCCATCGAGGCGGTGCGCGTGACGGGTGCGGTCGGCGCCTCGCTGCAGGCCGAGCTTGTGCTCAAGGTGAACGAGCAGGACCAGATGCTCCTCACCAGCCTGGGCGACGACCTGCGCTTCGTCTTCATCACGTCGGCGGTCAGGCTGGTGTCGGCCGCAGAACTGGGTGTCACGGTCACGCCCAGCGCCCACGCCAAGTGCGAGCGCTGCTGGCACTACCGCTCGGACGTCGGCAGCATCGCCGCCCACCCGACGCTGTGCGGTCGTTGCGACAGCAACCTGCACGGCGCCGGCGAGACCCGCACCGTCGCCTGACTCCGGTCAGGGGAACGCAGGCACGTTGGGTTCAAGCCCCTCGAAGTGGGCCTCTGGGTGGGTGCGCTCGAGTAAGCGCTCGATCTCGCCCACCCGTGTGCGCGGCACGTCGACGATGAGCAGGTACTGCCCCTCGCCGATGGCCCGCTCGAAGCGCCGCAGCCGCCGGCTCGGCGTGGAGCTGCCGATCATGCTGGACGACCAGGTGCCCAGCATGGCGCCCACGGCGGCAATGCCAATGACGATGGCGGCCGGCGAGCTCGGGTCAAACGCGAACGACGCCGCCACACCACCCGCCGCGCCAAGGCCCGAGCCGATCAGCGCGCCGCTCTGGGCCGCCTCGACGAGGTCCGAGGTCTGCAGCACATTGGCCGCGTGCAGGCCGTCCATGGTCGCGCCCTCCTGGGCCACGAAATGGATGTGGTGCTCGGTGATGCGGGCGAGCAGCAGCTCGTCCATCGTCCGCCGCGCGCTGCCCAGGTCGGGCAACAGCCAGTAGATGCGCTTTCGCATGGTGTCCTCCAAGGGGAAGGGAGAATTCGACTTCTACGCCCCTTAGCCGGCGCCCACAAGCCCCGGGTACATTGGCGCCCCCGCCTGATCGTCCTTGCACATGCCCTCCCGCTCCTCCTCTGCACCCGGCCTCGCCCAATGGCTGCTCATCGCCGCCTTGATCATCGTCGCCGACCAGTTGACCAAGATCCTMATCCTCGGCAGCTTCCAACTGGGTGACGTGCGCCCCGTCACCGGCTTCTTCAACCTCGTGCGCGCCCACAACTACGGCGCGGCGTTCAGCTTCCTGCATGGCGCCTCGGGCTGGCAGCGCTGGTTCTTCATCGGTCTGGGCACGGTCGCCGCCGTCTTCATCATCTGGATGCTGCGCCGCCACGGCCAGCAGAAGCTGTTCGCCTGGGCGCTGACCCTCATCCTGGGCGGCGCCATCGGCAACGTCATCGACCGCGCCATCCACGGCTACGTCGTCGACTTCATCCAGATCCACGCAAGCGGCTGGTTCTTCCCGGCCTTCAATGTGGCCGACAGCGCCATCACCGTCGGCGCTGTCTTGCTGGTGCTGGACGAATTGCGGCGCGTGCGACGGGCCTAAATAGCACCGACCCAGGGAAAGCGCGTGCAGTAGTTCACGCGCTCAGGTGTGACAAAAGGTGAGAATTACCGGCCTCATTTTGCGTCCCTCATGCTCCTCGACTTCGCCAGCCTCAGCCACTACGACTGGCTCGACGTCCCCCTCTGGGTCTTCGATCCCGACCATCGGCGCAACCTGTGGGCCAATGCGGCCGCCCTGCGCTTCTGGCATGCCGACAGTGCCGAGGAATTCCTGTCGCGCGACTTCTCCGAGCATGGCGACGCCGTGCAGGAGCGCCTGGCCGTCACGGCGGCCGACCACGCCCAGGGCAAGATCGTCCGCGAGCTGTGGACCCTCTACCCCAAGGGCGAACCCACCTCGGTGATGCTGGTCTCGCGCGGCATGCGCACGCCCGACCGCCGCCAGGTCATGCTGTTCGCGGCCGACTCGCTCGGCGGCGGCGCCGACCTCTCCATGCTGCGCGGCGTCGAGGCCTTGCAGCACACCTCCGCGCGCATCGGCGTCTTCACGCTGGAGCGGGGTGACCTGCTGATGCGCAACCCGGCCGCCGCAATGACCTTCGGCGACACGCCGCCGCCCGCTGGTGGCAGCGAGTTCAGCCGCCTGTTTGCCCACTGGCACGACGCCGCCGGCATCCTTGCCCGCGTGCAGCGCGGCGAGGCCTGCCGCCAGGATGTCGAACTGCAGACGCTGGCCGGCCCCTGCTGGCATGCGCTGGACGCGCGGCCCATGCGCGACCCGATCACCGGCGACACGGTGCTGCTGCTCAATGCGCGGGACATCGCCGACCTCAAGGCCAGCCAGGCCGCACTCGTCGCCGCCCGAGAGGCCGCCGAAGCGGCCAGCCAGGCCAAGAGCAGTTTCCTGGCCAACATGAGCCACGAGATCCGCACACCCATGAACGGCGTGCTGGGCCTGACCGAACTCGTGCTGCAGACCGATCTGACCGAGCGCCAGCGCCGCTTCATTGGCCTGGCCCACCAATCCGCCAAGGGCTTGATGACCATCATCAACGACGTGCTGGACGTGGCCAAGATCGAGGCCGGTCGCATCGTCATGGACGAGCAACCCTTCAGCCTGCACGGCTGCCTCAGCGAAGCCGTGCAGCCGCTGCTGTTGCAGGCCCACGACAAGGGCATACAGCTGCATGCCCTCGTGCAGGCCGGCGTGCCGGCTGACCTGGTGGGCGACGCGTTGCGGCTGCGCCAGGTGCTGATCAACCTGATCGGCAATGCGCTGAAGTTCACCGAGCACGGCGAAGTGCGCGTCGAGATCGCGCTCGCCGACATCGATGCGGACGATGGCCCCGAACGGCTGCGGCTGCGCGTGGCCGTCACCGACACCGGCATCGGCATGACGCGCGACCAGATCGGCCAGATATTCGACCCGTTCACCCAGGCCGATGGCAGCATCACCCGCCGCTACGGCGGCACCGGCCTGGGCCTGACCATCGTGCAGCGCCTGGTGGACCTGATGGGCGGCTCGGTGGCTGTGGAAAGCGCGCCGGGAGTCGGCTCCAGCTTCAGCTTCGAGATTGCCGTGGGCCGGGTGGCGCAACGGCTGGCAGAGCCGCTGTCCGACGAACGAACTGAAGCGCGGGCCGCCTAGGCAAGCCACGCGAGTCGGGGTAAGCAGCTTGCGCCTGACGAAGCCGGACTTTGCGCCGGCTTTTTCGTTGCTCAGGGCAGCAACACGGCGCTGCCCGTCAGCAGACGCGCCTCCAGGTCGCGGTGCGCCTGGGTCACGTCGCCCAGGGCATACCGCCTGTCTATGCGCAGCTTGACCTGCCCGCTGCCCACCACGGCGAAGAGTTCGTCGCCCATGGCCTGGGTGCTTTCCAGTGTGGCGATGTGGGTGAACAGCGTCGGCCGCGTCACATAGAGCGAGCCCTTGGCCGCCAGCGTGCCGATGTTGACCGGCGGCACCGGCCCAGAGGCGCCGCCGAAGCTGGCGAGCAGACCGAAGGGCGCGAGGCTGTTCAGCGAGCCCTCCCAGGTATCGGCGCCCACCGAGTCGTAGACCACCTTCACGCCGCGGCCGCCGGTGATCTCGCGCACGCGAGCCGCGAAGTCGGTGTCGCGGCGGTAGTTGATGGCGTGCGCCGCGCCGTGTTCCAGCGCGAGGGCGCATTTCTCGTCGCTGCCCGCCGTGGCGATGAGCTGCAGGCCCAGCGCCCTGGCCCATTGGCAGGCAATCAGGCCGACACCGCCGGCCGCCGCATGGAAGAGCACATGGTCGCCCGGCTGCAGCCCGCCCTGAGGCAGCGTCTTGCGCAGCAGGTATTGCACCGTCAGGCCCTTGAGCATCATGGCCGCCGCCGTTTCGAAGGCGATGCCGTCGGGCAGCTTCAGCACGGCCTTGGCGGGCATGACACGCGCCGTGGCATAGGCGCCGGGCGGCCCGCTGGCATAGGCGGCGCGGTCGCCCGGCTGCAGGTGGGCGACGCCCTCGCCCACCGCCTCGACGACGCCCGCGCCCTCCATGCCCAGGTGGGCCGGCACTGGCAGCGGATAGGTGCCATTGCGGTGATAGACGTCGATGTAGTTCAGACCGACCGCTTCATGGCGGATGCGGATCTCGCCGGGGCCGGGCGCTCCGACCTCGACCTCCACCAGCTTCAGTTGTTCCGGCCCGCCGGGGGCCTCAATCACCACGGCCTTTTCGCTCATGCGACGTCTCCAATTGCAAGGTCAGCTATCGTGCCAGCCCTTTGCACGCCGCGCCGCCGTTGATGAAGCTGACCCCACGCCTTGCCCTGCTGTTGACGCTGCCGCCGCTGCTGTGGGCCGGCAATGCCGTCGTCGGGCGGTTGGTGCGCGACGCCATCCCGCCGATGACGCTGAACGCGCTGCGCTGGGGCCTTGCCTTCCTGCTGCTGGCGCCGCTGGCCTGGCGGCTGCTGGCGCGGCCGCGCGAGGCGCTGGTGCGCTGGCGCAGCCTGGCCTGGCTGGGCTTCTTGGGCATGGGTTGCTACAACGCGCTGCAATACCTGGCCCTGCACACTTCGTCGCCGCTGAACGTCACCCTCATCACAGCCAGCATGCCGGTCTGGATGCTGGGCGTGGGCGCCCTCTTCTACGGCGTGAAACCGACCCGCCGCCAGCTCGCCGGCGCGCTGCTGTCTCTGGCCGGCGTGGCCCTGGTCATCGCTCGCGGCGACCCGGCGGCGCTGCTGGCCGTGCACTTCGTGCCGGGCGACCTGCTGATGCTGGTGGCCATCTTCACCTGGGCCGTCTACTCGTGGATGCTGGCGCGGCCGATGAAGGGCATGCGGCCCGGTGAAAAGCCGGACTGGAACTGGGCCGAGTCGCTGATGGCGCAGCTGATGTTCGGCGTCGTCTTTTCGGCGGTGTCGGCCGGCGTGGAGCAGACCATCGCGCCCGCAGCCATCCACTGGAGCCCGACGCTCGTCGCGGTACTGGCCTATGTCGCCATCGGCCCCTCGCTGATCGCCTATCGCTGCTGGGGCCTGGGCGTGGCCGAGGCCGGGCCGGCGCTGGCCGGCTTCTTCGTCAACCTGACGCCGGTGTTCGCCGCCATCATCTCGGCGGCCCTGCTGGGCGTGGCGCCGGCCTGGTACCACGGCGTGGCCTTCGCGCTGATCGCCGCGGGCATCGTCGTATCGAGCCGCTGATGCGGGTGCTGCATGCCGATGACCGCCTGGTCGTCATCGACAAGCCAGCCGGCATGCTCAGCGTGCCGGGCCGCACCGAGCCCGACTGCGCCAGCGCCCGCGTGCAGCAGCTCTACCCCGATGCGCTCGTCGTGCATCGCCTGGACCAGGCGACTTCCGGCCTGCTGCTGTTCGCGCGTGGCGTGCATGAGCAACGCCAGCTCAGCGCCGACTTCGCCGAACGACGGGTCGACAAGCGCTATGTCGCCGTCGTCGCCGGCCGGCTCGATGGCGAGGGCTTCATCGACCTGCCGATAGGCGCCGACTGGCCCAACCGCCCGCGCCGGCAGGTCGACATCGAGAGCGGCAAGCCGTCGCAGACGCGCTGGCGCGTGCTGGCGCATGAAGGCCCCCACACCCGCGTCGCGCTGGAACCGCTGACCGGCCGAACCCACCAACTGCGCGTACACATGGCGGCGCTGGGCCACGCCATCCTGGGCGACGCGCTGTACGCGGCGCCCGACATCGCTGCGGCCAGCCCCCGCTTGCTACTGCATGCGCACGAACTGCGCGTAAGCGGCAATTACTTCACTTGTCCGCCCGAGTTCTAGGTCGAACGCCAGCACTGCTTTCCTAAGATGCCGCCCCGGGTGACCGCCGCTTGATTGCGCGCGGTTGGAGGCGACTCTGAATGGGTAAAACAGAGCGAACGATGAAGAACGGTACGAGAAGGCTGGCGGCCTTGCTGCTGAGCGTGGCCTGTCTGCTGCCACTTGGCGCGCGAGCACAGGACGCAGATCCGGCAGTCTGGGGCGTCTACGCCCAGTTGATCGGCGCCAAGCTGGCCAGCCCGCCGGACAAGGGTGGCATCACCTATTCCTGGCGCTGGAACAGTGGCCGGACGGCCATCATCGAAACACTCGGCGCGGAATCGAGAACCAGCGAGATTTCTTCGCTGGGAGACGGCAAGCTCGCCCGCAACGTCGACGGCAAACAAACCTGGACCGGCACGATCGAACCCGACGGCGCCGTCGTCTGGGACCCGATCGGCTTCATGGCCCGCTTGGCGGGAACCCCCCACCGGGTTCGGCTGGACGGCGACGCACTGTTGATGGACAGGGTGGAGCTGAAGGACGGCCGGGTTGTCCAATCCTCGCCCCTGGTGCGACTGGTCGGCTCCCTGCCTGTCCGCGCTCCCGTCGCCGCTGCGGCGGCATCCGCCGCCGAGCCGGCCTCCGCGCCCGTGGCTCCCACGCAAATCGCCATTGCTGCACAGGCGCCCGAGGCAGCCACGGACGAGCCCGTCGCTGCGCCCCGCACGCTGTCTGCCGAAGACCTTGTCAAGCTGCGCGCCGGCATGGCGCGCGACAAGGTGCAGCGGGCCGAAATGCTGAAACGCCAGCAGGAAGAAGCGCGGCAGCAGCAGGAAGCGCAGCGGCAACGGGCCGAACTCGAGGCACACGAGAGACGCATGGCGGCGCAGCGTGCCGCAGAGGAACGGGACGAAGAGCGCGCATCGAGCGACGCCTTCGCCGGCGCGCTGATGAGCGGCCTGAACACCTTCAAAAACGAGGTCGCGAAGAACCAGGCGCAGCACGCCCAGCAACAGGCCTTCGTCGCCAACCTGCAACGGCAACAGCAACAGGCTGCCGACGCACGCCAGCGCGAGCAGGACCGCCAGCGCCAGGCCGCGGCGCCGCCTCAGCCCTACCGCCAGCCACAGGCCACGGCGCAGCAGCAGCAGCAGCGCCCGCCTGCCGGGACTACCGTGGCCAGCAACAGCCAGCCGGRCCAGGCCGCACAAGCCTCCCAGCCCACCGCCGACGCGGCGGACCGGGCACTGCGTGAGCGTGCCGCAGCAGAACGCCAGCGCCTGCAACTGGCTGCGGCCCCGCAACGCACGACGCCCGCCACACCTGCCGCGGTGCAGGCGCCGGCGCCCCGCCCGGAACCCGCCGAGCGGGCGCCCACCCCCTACGCCGCCGTGCTCAAGCACAACATGTCCAAGGGCAGCAAGTCCAACGTCCATCCGACCTGCTACTCCAACGTGCTGAGGCTTCGCATTCCCGCCGGCCAGTCGCCGGCCAGCGTCATCGAGCCGCTCTACGCGCAGTTCGTGTCGCAATGCCAGCAAACGATCGACGGCGTGCTGCGCGGCCCGTTGACGGCCAGCCCTGGCTGGTCCAGCGACATGAGTGGCGACGACTTTGGTTCGCTGTTGCGGAACCTGGGGAACTGGAAGGAGAACGTGCAGGTGCACGTGTCCGCCCCTTGAACCGCAGGCCGGCTTCATTCAGATCTTGAACAACAGAGGTAGAAGATGCGACGGATAGCCCATCTCGTCATGCTCGCCTGCGCGGTGTCGCCGCTCATGGCACAAGCTCAGCAGGCCGCGCAGACTGCGGAAGGTGCGCAGCGGTTCCTGGCCGCCCTGGTCAAGAAAGGCGCCGCACAGGCATGGTTTGTCGACGCGCAGGGGCGGACCAACCACGTGCGAGGCAAGGCGACCAGGACGACGACGCACATCGGCATCCTGGGCAGCGAAGAAACAAAGTCTGAGCGGGCCGTAGAGAAGCCGTTGGCGCCGTTCGTCGTCACGGAGATCGACAGCGAGACGGCAAGCGGCCAGAAGGACGCCTGTTTGACCCGCATCACGAAGTGGGAAGTGCGGGATCAGCTCACCGAAACACGCGGCTGGCAGGAGACGGATTCCGGCATCCTGATCGACACGCCCATCTTGCATTCAGAAATCATTCTGTATGAGCTGTCCCCGGAGCTGGCTGCTGCGCACCGGATCGACTGGCGCAACGTCAAGCTGAGTCGCAGCACGAATGGCGCGCAGATCACCGCGTCGTTCAAGGAAAAGAATTTCCTCGCCAACCTGGCCTTCGTCCCGGGCGAGCCGGAACTGGCCGACCGTATCGAATACGCGATGAAGTTCCTGAAGCTGAGCTGCGACGACACGACGGCCACGGGCTTCTGACGGAGTTTCGATGAACAAGATGCGCTGGATCGCCACGCTGAGCGTCCTCGGCTGCACCCTGTGCGCGACGCTGGCCGAGGCCCAGCAGCCCACGCAGACCGCCGACGGTGCACAGAAGTTCCTGGCAACGCTGGTCGCGAAAGGCAATGCCACGACCTGGTTTGTCGATGCCCAGAACCGCCGCAACTACGTGCGGAACATGGCCAAGGTGACCACCGTCGAATTCGCCGCCGTGTTCTTCGACGACCCCGTGGAGTGGCAGAAGCCGATCGAGAAACAGCTGTTGCCGTTCACGCTCAGCGAGATCGACACGCTGGGCCCGAAAGAGAAGCCGGACGCCTGCATGACGCGGCTGGCCAAGTGGCGAGTGAACGAGAAAGAGCAGATGGTCGAAACCCAGACCTGGCGGACCACGAAGCCAGGCTTTCTGAAAGACCAGCTCTACGAGCACAGGCTGAGCGGCACCTATGAACCGTCGCCCGAACTGCTGGCGCCGCACTGGATTGACTGGCGCAACGTCACGCTTACCCGCACGCCCGAGGGCACACAGATGACGGCGTCGTTCAAGGGCAAGGACCTCACCGCCAACCTGGCCTTCAGCGGCGAGACGGAGCTCATCGATCGCGTCGAGTACGCGATGAAGTTCCTGAAGATGAGCTGCGACGACAGCACGGCCACCGGCTTCTGACCTTGACCGCCGCGGGCCGCTAGAGTCGGCCCATGCACCTCTACATCGTCACCGGCAGCTCGCGCGGCCTCGGCGCCGCTCTCGTCGAACAACTGGCCCGGCCCGGCAACGCCGTCATCGGCATCGCGCGCCGGCTCAACCCGGCACTCAAGGCCGAGCAATGGACGCTCGACCTCGCCGAACCCCTGCCCGCCGCCGAACGCCTGCAGGCCTGGTTGCGCGCCAACACCGGCTGGGCCAGCGCCACGTTGATCAACAACGCCGCGCTGCTGAGCGCCCCCGGCCCGCTGTCCGCGACCGAGTTGCAGGAGCTGTCCGCTGCGCTGCGCGTCGGCCTGGAGGCACCAACGCTGCTGAGCCGCGTCTTCCTGGCCGAGACGGCCGGCGTGCCCACCCGGCGCATCCTCAACATCTCCTCCGGCCTGGGCCGCCGCGCCATGGCCGGCAGTGCCGCCTACTGCGCCATCAAGGCGGGGCTGGACCATCTGAGCCGGGCGCTGGCGCTGGAAGCACTCGACGTCGGCGTCGTGTCCCTGGCGCCTGGCGTCATCGACACCGACATGCAGGTGCTGCTGCGCGCTGCCGACCCCGCCCGTTTCCCCGAACAGGCGCGCTTCCAGGGCCTGAAGGACGGCGGCCAGTTGCAGACGGCCGAGGCGACGGCAGCATCCGTCATTCAGTTTTTGGCGCGGCCAGACTTCGGAAAAACAAGCGTCGCGGATATTCGAGATGCTTGAAAATCCTGAATCTAGCCTCAGCTACGCTGGGCTCGTTCCCTTTCTTCTGGAGACTGCATGAACCGCATCCTCGCTGTGAGCCTGGCCGCCCTGCTGGCCATTGCCCTGCCTGTCCACGATGCCGAGGCCAAGCGCCTGGGCGGCGGTGGCATCAAGCGCAGCGTGCCCACGCAGACCACGCCGCAGACACCACCGGCCCAGCAGGCCGCTCCGGCCAAGCAGGCCGGCGCCGCACCCGCCGCGGCGCCCGCTGCGGCGGCACCCAAGCGCTCCTGGCTTGGCCCCATCGCCGGGATCGCGGCCGGCCTGGGCCTGGCCGCGCTGGCCAGCCACTTCGGCTTCGGTGCCGAACTCGCCAACATCATGACGATGGTGTTGATCGGCATGGTCGCGGTCTTCGTGATCGGCTTCCTGGTGCGCCGTTTTGCCAAGCCCAAGGTGCAACTGGCCGGTGCCAACGGCGCCAACTTCCGCGCCGCCCAGCCGGAATGGGCGCCCCAGGCTGCCCCGGCCGCGGCCGCTGCGTCGATGGCCGCTGCGCCGGGTGATTTCGACACCGCAGGCTTCGAGAAGCTCGCCAAGCAGGTCTTCCTGCGCCTTCAGGCCGCCAACGACGCGGGCGACCAGGCCGACCTGCGCCGCTTCACCACGCCGCAGATGTACGCCAGCATCCAGCACGACCTGCTGGAGCGCGGCAGCCAAAAGCAGCAGACCGAGGTGGTGCAGCTGAGCGCCAACGTCGTCGACATCGCCACCGAGAACGGCGAGCAGATCGTCTCGGTACGCTTCTCCGGCCAGGTGCGCGAGGACGCCGCACCGGCAGCCGAGGCCTTCGACGAGATCTGGCATCTGGTCAAGGCCGGCGAGGGCTGGCTGATCGCCGGCATCCAGCAGACGGCATGACCCACGCCATGACCAAGGGCATGGCGGGTTAGACCCGAGCCAGACAGGTACGAAAATGGGCGCTTCAAGCGCCCATTTGCCTTTCTGAGGCTTTGACCATGATTCGTCTTTCCCTCTGCGCCCTCGGCACTACCCTGCTGGCGGCCTGCGCCTCCGCGCCCACCGCGCCGGAAGCCACCATCACCCCCAACGCCAACCTCGTCGTGCAGGGCATTCCCGCCGTGCCGCAAAGCCTGGCCGACGCCATCGGCCGCTACAACGACTTCCGCGGCCACGCGTTCTCCGACTGGCATCCGACGCAGCGCGAGATGCTGGTCAGCCACCGCAAGGCCGGCGCCAACACGGCACAGATCTTCCGCGTGACGACGCCGCTGACCGACGGCGATCAGCTCACCGACGGCATCGACCCGGTGGCCCGAGCCACCTACGAGCCGCGCACCGGCCAGTACATCGTCTTCGAGCGTGCCACCGGCGGCAACGAGGTGGCGCAGATCTACCGCCTGGCGCTGAACCAGGCCGGCGCTAAAGCCGTGCTGCTGACCAGCCCCGACGAGCGCCATTCGATCAACACCTGGCTGCGCAAGAGCGGCCAGCTCGTCTACTCCGCCGTGCCCATTGACCGCACGGCCCAGGGCGGCACGCGCAGCAAGATCACGACGACGCTGTGGCTGATGGACCCGGCCAAGCCCGAAGGCCGCCGCAAGCTGGCCGAGCTGGACGGCGGCGGCTGGGCTGCGAGTCGGCCCTCGCCCGACGAGCGCCTGATCTCGTTGACGCGCTACCTCTCGGCCAATGAATCGCAGATCTGGATGCTGGACCTGGACAGCGGCGTGGCCAAGCAGGTGGCACCCGCCGCTGGCAGCCAGGAGGCCAAGGCGACCTACTCGCCGGCCGGCTGGGCGCCCGACGGCCGCACGCTGTGGATCGCCAGCGACCGCGCCGGCGAGTTCCGCGAGCTGATGAAGCTGGACCTGGCCAGCGGCCGCATCGACCGCGTCAGCAGTCACATCCCGTGGGACGTCAGCGGCGTCACGCTGACCGAGGACGGCAGCCGCCTGGCGGCCCAGTTCAATGTCGATGGCCGCGACGAGCTGCGCTTCTTCGACACGGCAACGGGCAAGGAAGTGCCGGCGCCGGCCGCGCTGCCCAACGGCACCGTCGGCACGGCCTCATTCCACCGCGCGCGCGGCGAACTGGCCTTCTCCATCAGCAATGCCCAGGGCCCGGGCCAGATCTACTCGCTGGGCGCGGACGGCAAGGTCCAGCAGTGGACGCGCGCCTACGCGCCCCCGGGCATCGACACGTCCGCGTTCACCGAGCAGAAGATCGTGCGCTGGAAGAGCTTTGACGGCACCGCGATTTCCGGCCTGCTGACGCCGCCGCCGAAGACCTTCACTGGCAAGCGCCCGGTGTTGATTTCCATCCACGGCGGCCCGGAAGGCCAGGCCAGCGTCGGCTTCCTCGGCCGCAACGCGTACTACACGCAAGAGCTCGGCATGGCGCTGATCCAGCCCAACGTGCGCGGCTCCGCCGGCTACGGCAAGAGCTTCCTGGCCATGGACAACGGCTTCAAGCGCGAGGACTCGGTCAAGGACATCGGCGCCCTGCTGGACTGGATCGCCACCCAGCCCGACCTGGACGCCTCGCGCGTGCTCGTCACCGGCGGCAGCTACGGCGGCTATATGACGCTGGCCGTGTCGACGAACTACGCCGACCGCATCGCCGGCGCCATCGACGTGGTCGGCATCTCGCACTTCGTGACCTTCCTGAACAACACCGAGAGCTACCGCCGCGACCTGCGCCGCGTCGAGTACGGCGACGAGCGCGACCCGGCCATGAAGGCGCATCTGGAGAAGATCTCGCCGCTGACCAACGTGGCCAAGATCAAGAAGCCGCTGTTCGTCATCCAGGGCAAGAACGACCCGCGCGTGCCCTACACCGAGGCCGAGCAGATCGTCGCCAAGGTGCGCGAGGGTGGCACGCCGGTCTGGTATCTGCGCGCCGAGAACGAGGGCCATGGTTTCCAGAAGAAGGAAAACCAGGACTTCCAGTTCTACGCCACCGTGCTGTTCATGAAGCAGACGGTGCTGAAGTAGGCCGACCGTAGGCAGGCGGCTGCGGCCAGCTCGACGGCGTTGGCAACCCGCCCTGCCAGCGCCGGGCGTTGATCCAGCCGCCATGCCCCACGGCCAGCGCGCAGGGCGGCTGCCAGGCCAATGCACGGGCCAGCAGCGCACTCAGAGACTCGCCGCCGTCGAAATCGAAGCCGCAGAAGTCACCCATCCAGCGCTCGAAATCCACCGGCGGGATGTCGTTCCAAGACTGGCCGTCCCACGCGCCGAAGTCCACCTCCGCCAAGGCCGGGTCGACGCGCCAGACAAAGCCCCAACGCTTCAGCCAACGCCCGACCGCTGCTGCACGCGCCAGCGGCGACGTGACGACCTCGCGCGGCAGGCCCAGCCGGCGCGCGTGGGCGCGGATGCGGTGGGCCAGGTGCTTGGCCTTGCGAGGGTCGACGGGCAAGTCGGTGCGCCCGCCGATGCAGCGCCCCCACGCGCCCGCCGGCTTGGGGTGGCGCCAGATCGTGAACGCGGGCATCAGAACGAGGCCGTGAAGGCCAGCAGCACCGCTATCTCGGCCAGTTGCTCGGTCGCGCCGAGACCATCACCGGTGTAGCCGCCCAGACGGCGCTTCAGCCATTGCCGCATCAGCAGCGCGACAACGCCTGCGGCTGCAACGGCGGCGCCCAGCTTCGGCAGGTAGACGCCGCTCGCTGCCAGCGAAATCACCAGCAAGCCGCACCAGCCCAGCGCGATGACGAAGTTGCGCGGCGCCACCGCCAGAGCCAGCGGTTTGGCCTTGGCGTGCTCGGCATCGCCGCCATAAGGCAGGCTGGCCATGACGCCCACCGCCGCCGCGCGCGCCAGCGCATGACTGACCAGCAAGGCCGCCACCGCACCCAGCACCGGCCGCGCCGCCAGCACGGCGAGCAGCGCCGCACGCAGCAGCAACGACAAGCCCAGCGCCAGCGCACCGTAGCTGCCGATGCGCGAATCCTTCATGATGACCAGCGCCTTGTCGCGCGGCACGACGCCGCCCAGCGCATCGAAGGTGTCGGCCAGGCCGTCCTCGTGGAAGCCACCGGTCAGCGCGACCGTGGCGGCCAGCGCGAGCACGGCGGCCACCCAGGCCGGCCAGAGATGCGAGGCGCCCACCAGCACCGCCGCACCGACCGCGCCCACCAGCGCGCCCACCAGCGGGAAATGCCGCACGCAGTCGTTCAACCAGCCCGGTTCAAAGCGGCTCAGCCGCACCGGCAGCCGGGTCAGGAACTGCAGCGCGACGAGGAACAGCCTCATGGTCAGTCGCGGTTGCTGACGCCGGCGCTGTCGAAGCTGGCCATGTCCGCCAGCAGCGCGCAGGCCGCCGTCAGCAGCGGCCAGGCCAGCGCCGCGCCACTGCCTTCGCCCAGGCGCAGATCCAGGTCCAGCAGCGGGCGCACGCCCAACCGCTGCAGCCACAGCACATGCGGGCCCTCGGCCGAACGATGGGCGAACACGCAGGCCGCCAGCACACCCGGCCGCAGCGCCTCGGCCAACGCCACGGCGGCCGTCGTGATGAAGCCGTCGACCAGCACGACGCGACGCTGCGACGCGGCCGCGATGACGCTGCCGGCCATGGTGACGATCTCGAAGCCGCCCAGCGCGGCGGCGATCTGCTGCGGCGTCTGCGCCCCGGCATTGACGGCCAGCGCCTCGGCCAGCACGGCCAGCTTGTGCGCCAAGCCGGCATCGTCCAGCCCCGTGCCGCGGCCCACGCAATCGGCCAGCGGCAGGCCGGTCAGCCGTTGCATCAACAGGCTAGCCGACGAGGTATTGCCAATGCCCATCTCGCCCAGCAGCAACGCGTTGCCGGGAAGGCGCTCGACGAGGGCCATGCCGTTGCGCAGCGCGCGCTCGGTCTGCTCGATGCTCATCGCCGGGCCGAGGCTCGCGTCCGCCGTACCAGCGGCGATGCGCAGATCCACAGCGCCGGCGGCCAGCGGCGCATCGACGCCGCAGTCTGCGATCGTCAGCGCCAGACCTTGCTGGCGAGCCAGCACCGACACGGCCGCGCCGCCGGCCAGCATATTGGCCACCATCTGCGGCGTGACCTCGCGCGGATAGGCCGACACGCCGCGCCGCGACAGGCCATGGTCGGCCGCGAAGACAACGAGTTGCGGCTCGCGCAGCGCCGGCCGCTCGACGCCTTGGATCAGCGCCAGCTGCAATGCCAGCGACTCGATACGGCCCAGTGCGCCCAGCGGCTTGGTCTTGTGGTCCAGCGCATGCTGCACGCGCGCGCTCAGGCTGGGCTCGGCCAGCGCCGGCAGTTCAGCAAAGTTCATTCAGTTCAACCGACGAGGTTGGCAAGCGACAGCAGCGCCAGCAGCAGCATCCACAGCACGACCGACCGCCAGACCAGCCCGACCACGCTCTGCAGGTGGCCGAGCTGCGGCGGCGCACCGGCCGTGGAGCCGGCGGCGCCGGTGGCTTCGGGCTCGGAGCCGGCGTCGAAGGTGCGGCTGCGGTCCGGTGTGATGCCAGGGGCCGCAGCGCCGCCGAGCTGCAGGCCGACGGCGCCCGCGGCGGACGCGAGGATGATGCCCTCGTTGGGATGCAGCCACAGGCTGGCATCGCGCCGCCAGGCGTTCACCGCCTCCTCGAAATTCCCGACGATGGCGAAGCCAGCCGCCGTCAGCCGCGCGGGCACATGGTCGATCACCACGAAGGCCTGCCGCGACAAGGCCAGCAGGCGCGGGTTGGTAGGCGCGTCCAGCGTGCGGCTCCGGAAGGCCCAGTAGCGGCTGGCGAACTCGGCCATGCGGTAGAGCACGGCGCCTGCCGGGCCCAGACCCAGCGTCGAGCAGACGATGAACCAGAAGAACACGCCGAAGACGTGGCGGTGCGCCGCCAGCAGCGAGTGCTCGATGACGTGGCGGATCAGCTCGGTGCGCGGCAGCTCGCTGGCGTCCAGGTGGCGCCAGTCGGCCAGCAACTGTCGCGCGGTCAGGTCGTCGCCGCGCTCCATGGCGTCACGGATGTCGGTGAAGTAGTGGCTGAATTGCCGGAAGCCGAGCGTCAGGTAGAGCACGAGCACGTTCAGCGCAAGCGCAAGCAGCAGGCTGAAGTGGTGCAGGCCCCAATAGGCGAGCGTGAGGATGAGGCCAGGCACGATGACGGTGATGGCCCAGACGATGACGGCATGGTGCTCGTCGCCCGCGTCGAAGTTGCGGCCCGTCCAGCGCACCCAGCCGATGACGGACTCGTGCACGCGATTGCCATGCCTCAGGGGCTTGAGTTGTTCACACAACAGGGCCAGCAGCACCGCGAAGAAATTCATGGGCGGGGATGATAGTGGCGCGCTCAGGCGGCAATCAGAAGTCGGTAGAGGTTGCGCAACATCGCGGCTGTCGCGCCCCAGATGAAGTACTCGCGCTCAGGGCCCTGCCAGGGCATGGACAGGAAGCGACGCTGGGTGCCGGCGAACTCGAAGGTGTGGTGGCGGTGGTGGGCCGGATTCATCAGGAAGGCCAGCGGCACCTCGAACGCCTCGGCCACCTCGAAGTCGTCGAGCTTGAGCGTGAAGCCCGGCTCGACGAGGGCGACGACCGGCGTGACCTGGAAGGCGGTCACCGTCGAGTAGATGGGCAACTGGCCGATGACGTGGATGTAGTCACGCGCCAGGCCGATTTCCTCCTCGGTCTCGCGCAGTGCCGTCGCGACAGGGCCGTCGTCCTCGGGCTCGACGCGACCGCCGGGGAAGCTGATCTGGCCGGCGTGGTCACGAAGGTGGTCGGTGCGGCGGGTCAGCAGCAGCGAGAGGCCGTCGGGACGTTGCACGAGCGGGATGAGCACGGCGGCACCGGCCGGCTTGCGATCCGAGAACAGGCCGCCGTCGCCAGCGAACTCGGGCGTCCACGTGGACACCTCGGCGACGCGGGCGCGGATGGCCTCGGCCGTCAACGCGGCAGCGGGCACGGCGGGCAGGTGGTCATCAACGCCCGTGATCGGCGCGAGTTGGGGCTGGATGATGGCGGGGCGGCGAGTCATGCGTCGGAAAAACAAAAGCCGCCGAGAGCGTAGCTCCGGGCGGCCTTGGCGGTGGGAACCGGCTGATTAAGCCAGCTTTTCCTTGATACGTGCCGACTTGCCCGAACGCTGGCGCAGGTAGTACAGCTTGGCRCGGCGSACATCACCRCGRCGCTTGACTTCRATCKTCGCGATCAGCGGGCTGTACAGCTGGAACGTACGCTCGACGCCTTCGCCGCTGGAGATCTTGCGGACGATGAAGCTGCTGTTCAGGCCGCGGTTGCGCTTGGCAATCACGACGCCTTCGTAAGCCTGCACACGCTTGCGGGTGCCTTCAACGACGTTGACGCTGACGATCACGGTGTCGCCAGGGGCGAAGGCCGGGATGGTCTTGTTCAGACGAGCAATTTCTTCTTGCTCAAGGGTTTGGATGAGGTTCATCTGTACTCCTGGGATCTTGGCGGGGCGCTATTTATGGGGATGTTTGCAGCTGACCGTCATTGATTGACATTCCAGCCACTCGACCCGCCAGAGGATCGGACAGCCCGCCAATATAGCTGAAGTCAAGGGTTTTGCCTAGAGCTTGGCCAGGAAGGCCTCGTCGGCCTTGCTGAGCCGGCCGGCAGCCCGCGCAGCCACGATCAGCTCCGGCCGGCGCGCGGCCGTCAGTGCCAACGACTGCTCACGGCGCCAGCGCTTGATGTCGGCATGGTGTCCGGACATCAGCACGGCCGGCACGGCTCGGCCGTCGACAAGCGCCTCGGGCCGGCTGTAGTGCGGGCAGTCCAGCAGGCCGTCCGAAAAACTGTCCTGCTGATGCGACTGGACGTCGCCGAGCACGCCGTCCTGAAGGCGCGCGACAGCGTCCAGCAGGGCCAACGCCGGCAACTCGCCGCCGGACAGCACGAAGTCGCCCAGGCTGAGCTCCAGCGTCACGTGCCGGTCCAGCACGCGCTGGTCAATGCCTTCATAGCGGCCGCACAGCAGGATGGCGCCCGGGCCGACTGCCAGTTGCTGCACGCACGTCTGGTTGATTGGAGCGCCGGTGGGTGTGAAGTGGATGACGGCGGGCTCGGCCTCGCCACGGTCCACCTTGGCAGCCGCGAGCGCCTTCTCCAGCGGCTCCACCAGCATGACCATGCCTGGCCCGCCGCCGTAGGGCCGGTCGTCGACGCGGCGGTAGTTGTCGTCGGCGAAATCGCGCAACGACCAGAGGCGCACGTCGACCTGACGACTCTCGAAGGCCCGCCGCGTGACGCCATGCGTCAGGTGCGGCGCGAACAGCTCCGGGAAGATCGTCAGGACGTCGAAGCGCACGTCAGTAGTCCACGCCCCAGTCGACGCGGATCAGTTTCGCTTCGAGGCTCACATCGTCCACAAAGGCGCCGACGAAGGGGATGAGCTTTTCCTGGTCGGGCTTTGCGGGCTGCTCGATGCCCGGCGGCAGGATACGCAGCACGGCGTGCGGACCGGTGTCGATGAGACCGATGACGCGGCCCAGGGCCTGGCCCTCGCGGTTGACGACGTCCAGGCCGATCAGGTCGACCCAGTAGTACTCGCCGTCACCGGCACGCGGGAAGTCGGCGCGCGAGATCCAGATCTCGAAACCGCGCAGGGCCTCGGAGCCATTGCGGTCAACGACGCCRTCGGCGCTGGCCACCAGACCCTCGCCGTGCTCGCGCATGGACAGGATCTTCAGCTCCCGCTGACCCGATTTGGGCGCGACGGCCTTCAGGAACCAGCGCTTGGCGGAGGACAACGCGTCGGCCTGGTTCGAGTAGGCCTGGACCTTGAACCAGCCCTTCACACCCCAGGCGTCCAGGATGTGGCCGACCTGGATCAGGTCATCGGGCTCAGAAGCAAAAGACGGCGCCGAAGCGCCGTCTTGTTGAGGCTTGTTGCCAACCACGAGGGTCAGGCGGCAACAGCAGCCGTCTTGGCGTCACCCACGAGGCGGGTCACGGTGGGCGACAGCTGGGCTCCAACGCCGATCCAGTAAGCCACGCGGTCCTGCTCGACGCGCAGCTTTTCGGCAGCGCCGGAGGCGACGGGGTTGTAGAAGCCGACGCGCTCGATAAAGCGACCGTCACGGCGCTGTTGGCTGTTGGCGACGACGATGTTGTAGAAGGGGCGCTTCTTTGAACCGCCGCGAGCCAGACGAATGACAACCATGATGTTTCCTAAATGTTGGGCGACCACTGCACGAGGAGACACTCAGGGCTAGCAAGTCGATAGCAGGAACCCCTGCCGGGGGAGGCTCTGTAGATACGCCGCAGCCATCTGCGACCAGCGCCAAACCGAGCATTATAAACTCGACCGAAGCAATTTCTACCAAGTCCCGACCCGACAGATGTCACAGCCCTCCCCTGCCGTCCTGCCTTTGACGATTCGCCCGAGCACCGACGTGGACCTCGCCGCCATCCAGGCCATCTACGCCCA
This sequence comes from Roseateles sp. P5_E8, assembly GCF_054177665.1. NCBI lineage: Bacteria > Pseudomonadati > Pseudomonadota > Betaproteobacteria > Burkholderiales > Sphaerotilaceae > Roseateles > Roseateles sp. P5_E8. Next base: position 62,254 of record NZ_JBGCUM010000022.1, read on the forward strand.
CGCCGTCGAGCATGGCACCGGCACCTTCGAGACCGAGGTGCCCGGCGTCGAAGAAATGGGCCGGCGGCGCGCCGAGGTGTTGGGCCGCAACCTCCCCTGGCTGGTGGCCGAGCGCAACGGTGAGCTGCTGGGCTATGCCTACGCCAACTACTTCCGCCCGCGCCTGGCCTACCGCTTCTGCGTCGAGGACTCCATCTACCTGGCCCCTGCGGCCCAGGGCCAGGGCGTGGGCCGGCTTCTGCTGGCCGAGCTGCTGGCCCGCTGCGAGGCAGCCGGCGCGCGCCAGATGCTGGCCGTCATCGGTGACGCGGCCAATGCCGGCTCCGTCGGCGTGCACACGGCGCTGGGTTTCGAACACACCGGCGTACTGAAGAGCGTCGGCTGGAAGTTCGGTCGCTGGCTGGACGTGGTGCTGATGCAGCGCTCGCTGGGCCTGGGCGACAGCGTCGGCGCCGAATGAGCGCCGGAATCAAGCGCAAGGTCGTCGCGACCTGGCTGGCCTTGCTCGGCGGCGTCTTCGGCCTGCACCGCTTCTACCTGCACGGGTTCAAGGACCGCTGGGGCTGGCTGTTCCCGCTGCCGACGCTGCTTGGCCTGGTCGGCCTGCAACGCATGAACGCCCTTGGCCAGGACGACCGCCTGGCCTGGCTGCTGCTGCCGCTGCTGGGCATGAGCCTGGTCGCTGCCCTGCTCGGCGGCATCGTCTACGGATTGATGCCCGATGAGCGCTGGAATGCCCGCTTCAACGCCGGCCGGGCCGCCGAGCCCAGCGGCTGGGGCGCCGTCATCGGTGTCGTGCTGTGCCTTTTCATCGGCGGCACGGCGCTGATGGCAACCATCGCCTTCAGCGCCCAGCGCTATTTCGAGGCGCAGGTCGGTCAGTAAATAGCGAAACTGACCCAGTAGCAGATCGCGGCCACCAGCGCCGCAGCCGGGATCGTGAAGATCCAGGCCCAGACGATGGTGCCGGCCACGCCCCAGCGCACGGCCGAGGCGCGCTGCACAGAGCCCACACCGACGATGGCGCCGGTGATGGTGTGCGTGGTGGACACCGGCACGCCCATCGCCGTGGCGAGGAAGAGCGTGATCGCGCCGCCGGTCTCGGCGCAGAAGCCGCCCACCGGCTTGAGCTTGGTGATGCGCTGGCCCATGGTCTGCACGATGCGCCAGCCGCCGAACATCGTCCCCAGGCCGATGGCGATGTAGCAGGCGACGATGACCCAGACCGGCGGCGAGGTCTCACCGGCCGAGAGCATGCCGGCGGCGATGAGCAGCATCCAGATCAGGCCGATGGTCTTCTGCGCATCGTTGCCGCCGTGGCCGAGGCTGTACAGCCCCGCGGAGACGAGTTGCAGCCGTCGGAACCATCGATCAACCCGCAACGGCGACTTGTTGCGACAGATCCACGCGACGAGGACCATCATCAGCGAGCCCAGCAGGTAGCCCAGCAAAGGCGAAATGACGATGAAGGCGACAGTCTTCCAGATGCCGCCCGCAACCAGGGCCGACGGGCCCGCCTTGGCGACGACGGCGCCGGCGATGCCACCGATCAGCGCATGCGAGGAGCTCGACGGGATGCCCCACCACCAGGTGATGAAGTTCCAGGAGATGGCGCCCATGAGGGCGCCAAAGACGACGTGGTGGTCGACGATGCCGGGCTCGACGATGCCCTTGCCGATGGTGGCCGCCACCTTGAGCTGGAAGAAGGCGATGGCCAGCACGTTGAAGAAGGCGGCGAACAGCACCGCCTGCTGGGGCTTGAGCACCCCGGTGGAGACAACGGTGGCAATGGAGTTGGCCGCATCGTGGAAGCCGTTCATGAAGTCGAACAGCAGGGCCAGCACGACGAGCAGGGCCACCACCCAGAAGGCGATCTCAGCGGATGCCATGGGGACCGATCAGGAATTCTCGAGGACGATGCCCTCGATCAGATTGGCAACGTCTTCGCAGCGGTCGGAAATGGATTCGAGCTGCTCGTAGATGGCCTTGAGCTTGATGAGCTCGCGCACATCCGGCTCCTCGCGGAACAGCCGCGACATGGCCGAACGCATGACCCGGTCGGCATCGGACTCCAGGCGGTCGATCTCCTCGCAGGTCTTGATGGCCGCCTCGGTCGTGGCGGGCTGGCTCAGGTGGGGCAGCAGCGTGACGGCATGCTGCACGCGCTCGCAGCAGCGCACCGACAGCATGGCCAGCTGCAGCACCTGCTCGGGCACGGCGCGCACGTCGTAGAGCGACAGCGTCTCGGACGAGTCCTGCAGCAGGTCGACGATGTCGTCCATCGCGTTGATCAGGCTGTGGATCTGCTCGCGGTCAATGGGCGTGATGAAGGTGCGGTGCAGCAGCCGGTTCACCTCGGCGGTGACGCGGTCGGCGGCGTGCTCGGCCTTGTCGACCTCGTCGGCATATTGCTGGCGCAGCGTCGGATCGTTGTAGTTCTCGATCATTTTCTGGAAGGCGCGCGCGCCTTCCAGGATGAAGCCGCCATGCTCGTTGAACAGCTCAAAAAAATTGCCYTCWCGSGGCAGCAGCTTGCCAAACAGCATGGACGTCCTTGGGATCTCTGGAAACCGCGCAGTTTACCGGGCGCGGTCACCGAACCGTCATCATCCCGACCGGAAGATGAAGTAAACGGCTCCCATCAGGCACAGCCCGGCCCAGAGGAAATCCAGCTTCAAGGGTTCGCCCATGTATCACAGCTCTCGCGGTTATACGAGCGCCGTCATGCAAGAGATTTTGTTGGACGCACCTCAGTCGTACAACAGCGGCACGCACTACCCCACCGGCTTGTTCGACTACTTCCATCTGGTCCGAACAGCAGGCCACTTCAAGCTCAGCTGATGCGGTGCCTGTGAGGCGCGTCAAGGCGGTGCGGGCCGCTCGCCATCTGACGCGGCGACCTATCTGAAATCGCTAACGAGCCTATAAAGCGAAGACAAGGAGCCTAAGGGAAGTACTTCGCGGAGCCCTCGAAGTCCCAGTGTGGACTAGCTCAAAAAGAGCAGGACATAGCCGACAAGCGCAGCTATCAGCAGCGAGGGGATCGAATAGGCGTGAAACGTGATCCACGACCTCCGATCACCTGTCATCCGCATCGCGATCAGATTCGCAAGCGAGCCGATCAACAGGCCGAATCCTCCGACATTGACGCCGTATGCGGTGACGCGCCAGTCACTGGAGAACTCCGCAAGAGCAATCGTCGCGGGCACGTTGCTGACCAATTGGCTGGCGCCAATGCCGGCGAAGTACAGATTCACCGGCTTTTCAAGTCCCATGTTCAACATCAACTGCTTCACTGACTCCAGGCCGGCCAGCAGCCTCAGGTCGATGAACATCAGCGCGAAAACCAGGAGAAGTCCCCAATCAAGGTCGGCTACCACACGGGGGCGCAGCACGAGAAATATCAGGAAGACGGCAGCAGCAGCCCATCCGGCCTGATGCATATCAGTCGCGACTAGAAATGGAACGTACAGTGCAACCGAGGTGGCCAGCAACCTTGAGTCAAGCACTGACGCTTCGTGATCGAGGGCTTCCAGCGGACGCGCTTTGAACGCGTATGCAGTGAAGGCCAGCAGCGCCACCATCAAGCAGGCCACGAGTGGCAACTGATGCAAGATGAACTCGCCAAATGGCACGCTTGCGCGTTGCCAAATGAAGATGTTCTGTGGGTTGCCGATAGGGGTCAGCGCGGACCCCGTGTTCACGGCTAGCGCTTCGAAGATCACTATCTTGGTGACGGCCATGCCTGTTAGTCGGCAAAGGCCAAGCGTCAGGGGCACCACGACGAAAAGAGCAACGTCATTGGTCAGGACTGTCGAGAGCACGGCCGCCAATGACACAAGGAACAAAGCGGCAGCCCGCTCGGTGGCCATGGATTCGACCACCCTCCGACCGAGCGCGTGCAATGCACCGCTTACCTCCAGCCCCTTTGTGAGCAAGAGAAGTCCAGCCAAAGCCGCAATGGTCGGCCAATCGATCAGCGTTCCAAATGTCCTGATGCGCGTCGGTTGGTCGACGGCAAACGCAACCACCCCAACGAAGAGAGCTAAGAAGAACTTGTCCTGCCAAAGGCCTCGCAGGAACCGAACTATCACTGTCAGCACCGTTGAGCATCCCTCTTGTCATGCGGCCTACTTGGCTCAGTGGCCGCGCCCGGCACACGAAAGTCCAGGGCAGAAGCGCCGTTGCTATCCGACGACATGGAGAGCAAAAAGGTCAGAATTTTCGAGCAAGCCGTTGAAGGGCTTGATCGAAGATAAATCATTGTCAATGAATGATTTTTCTCTTAAAGCAAGTGATTCAGTTTTTATAGTGCAGGAAGGTCATGAAGACGTTGGACAGCAGCAGCAAGCCCACGGTCTGCCAACCGGCGAGGGTCGTGAACATCGGCGAATCTCCGGGTCAGAGGGAAAGCGGGCCCAGCCGTTCGATGCGCTGGCCCTGCCAGCCGTCGCCACAAGCCAGGTGAGCCAGCTCCGGCGCGATCTCCAGCAGCGGCCTCAGCACGAAGGCCCGCTGGCCCAGGCGCGGGTGCGGCAGCGTCAGGCGCGGGGTGTCCATGACGACGTCGCCGTGGAGTAGCAGGTCCAGATCCAGCGTGCGCGGCGCGTTGCGGTAGGGGCGCTCGCGGCCGTAGTCCCGCTCGATGGCCTGCAAGGCGTCCAGCAGCTCAATGGGCAGAAGAGGAGTGTCCAGCGCCACCACGGCGTTCAGGAAGTCGGGGCCACCGGCATCGACCGGTGCGCTGCGCCAGACGCTGGACAGCGCGGCGACGTGAGCGCCGGGCAGCGCGGCGAGGCTCAGTGCCGCCTGCGTCAGCGTGGCGGAAATGTCGGCGCCGAGATTGGCGCCCAGGCCTACGTAGGCGCGCAAACTCACTCCGCTGCGGGTGCCGGCGCGGCGCCCTCGCCGCCTCCGGCGGGCTTGCGGCGACGGCGGCGGCGCTTGCGGGCCGGCGCGTCGGTGGCGGTTTCGGCCTCGTCGTCGCTGCCAGGCGCTTCAACGTCGGCATCGGCATCGGTTTCAGCAGGGCGCGGTGCACGCACCACGCGCGGCTGCTTCTGCTGGGCGGCGCGGGCGTCGGCCAGCAGCGCCTGGCGGTCGTCGTCGCTGCCCAGCGCAAAGTCTTCCCACCAGTCGGCCAGCAAGGGGTCGATCTCGCCGGCGTCGGCGCGCAGGCGCAGGAAATCGAAGCCGGCGCGGTAGCGCGGCTGCTCGATGAGGCTGAAGACGCCCGAGCCGGTGCGGCGCTCGAAGCGGGTCTGCATCATCCAGATTTCGCGCATGTCGCCGGCCAGCTTGCCGCGGCCGGAGATGTCGCCAATGCGGGCGTCGAAGACGGCGTCTATGGCCTGGGCCAGGGCCGGCACGGGCGCCTCGCCGTCGTTGCGGATCTTGTTCCAGCGGTCCAGGACCTCATGCCAGAGCATGCAGGCGAGCATGAAGCTGGGGCTGACGCCACGGCCTTCGGCGACGCGGCGGTCGGTGTCCTCGAACGCCTGGCGCACGAACTTGCCGCGGACGCCGTCGTACAGGTCGCCGGTCTCGGTCAGCATCGCGTCAAGCACGGCGAAGATGCCGCGCCCCAGGCCAAGCTTCTTCAGCTGCGCGATGCTGGCCAGCGAGTGGCCGGTCTGCAGCAGCTTGATCATTTCGTCGAACAGGCGCGAGGCCGGCACATTGGCCAGCAGCGCGGCCGATTTCTTCACCGGCGCCAAGGTCTTGGGCTCCAGCGTGAAGCCCAGTTTGGCGGCGAAGCGCACGGCGCGGATGATGCGAACCGGATCTTCGCGGTAGCGAGTCTCGGGGTCGCCGATCATGCGCAGCAGCTTGGCGCGCGCGTCGGCCAGGCCGCCGTGATAGTCCACCACCAGCTGCCGCTGCGGGTCGTAATACATCGCATTGACGGTGTAGTCGCGGCGGGCGGCATCCTCGATCTGCGGGCCCCAGACGTTGTCGCGAAGCACGCGGCCGCTGGCGTCCACGGCATGGGACTTGCCTTCCAGCTCGCTCTTGGACGTCTTCTCGTTGCCGGCCACGGCGTCGGCAGCATCAGCCTCGGTGGGCAGTGCACGGAAGGTCGAGACCTCGATGACCTCGTGCTCGCGGCCACGGCCATAGACGACGTGGACGATGCGAAAGCGCCTGCCGATGATGAAGGCGCGGCGAAACAGGCCCTTGACCTGCTCGGGCGTCGCGTTGGTGGCGACGTCGAAGTCCTTGGGCCGCACATTCAGCAGCAGGTCGCGCACCGCACCGCCGACGATGTAGGCCTCGAAGCCCGCGTCCGTCAGCGTCTTGACGACCTTGACGGCGCGCTCGTCGAGCAGTTCGGGGTCGATGCGGTGAACGTCCGCCGCGAGCTCGACGCGCTGGCCCAGGGGGCTGGCCTTCTTGGCGGCGGCTGCGGCAGGCTTGCCGAGCAGTTTGTCGATGAACTTCTTGATCATGCGAAGAGTTGGAGCTGGGGCCAGCCGCGTTCGCTGGCGATCTGCGCGAGCGTGGGGCTGGGATTGGTCGCCACCGGGTGACTGACGTGTTCGAGCAGGGGCAGGTCGTTGGTCGAGTCGCTGTAGAACGTAACGCGCTCGAAACCGGCTGATTGTGCCCCCAGGCTCTGCAGCCAGGATTCGACCCGTTCGATCTTGCCCTCGCGGAAGCTCGGCACGCCGCGGATGGCGCCGGTGAAGCGGCCTTCCTCGTCGCGTTCCAGCTCGACGGCGATCAAGTGCTCGATGCCGAATGCGGCGGCGATGGGCGCGGTGACGAACTCATTGGTGGCCGTGACCAACGCGATCAGGTCGCCGGCGGCGCGGTGCTTCTCGACCAGCGCCCTCGCCTCAGGCCGCAGCGCCGGCTGCATGACCTCCGCCATGAAGCGCTCGCGCATCGCCAGCGCCTCGGCCAGCGGCCGGCTGCGAAACGCCGACGTGGCGAACTCGACATAGGCCGGCAGATCCAGCGTGCCGGCGTTGTACTGGGCGAAGAATTCGTCGTTGCGCCGGCCCCAGACCTCGCCGTCGACCCAGCCGACCTCGACCATGAAGGCACCGAAGGAATGGTCGGAATCCATCGGGATCAGCGTCCCGTCCAGGTCAAACAAGGTCAAATTCATAAAATGGGGTCGGAGTCAATTTTCTCGTCGGCCAACATGGCCTTCAAGAGTGGCAAGGTCAGCGGTCGCTTGCTGGCCAGGGCGAATTCGTCCAGGCGCTCCAGCAGCGCCATCAAGCCCTTGAGGTTGCGCTCGAAGCGTGTCAGCAGATAGGACAGCACCTCGTCGCCGAGCAACAGGCCGCGCCGATCGGCCTCGCGGCGCAGCACGGCGCGCATCTCGGCCTCACGCAGCGGCTCCAGCGCAAAGCTGGGGCCCCAACCGAGGCGGGTGCGCAGATCCTCGCGCACAAGAAGGTCGACGGCGGGCGCATCGGCCGTGGCCACGACGGTGTAGCCCTGCCCTGCCGATTCGACGAAGAGCGCGAAGGCCGCGTGCTGCTGGCCGGCGTCGAAGCGCTGGCAGTCGTCCAGCAGCAGCAGGCTCTCGTGGGCGGGCAGCTCCCAGGGCAAGGCGGTATCGGCGTCATACCAGGCGACGCGGTGGCCGGCGGCCTGCCAGCGTTCGGCCAGGGCCTGCAGCAGATGGGTCTTGCCCGAGCCCGCCGGGCCCCACAGTAGGACGGGCGGGGCGGCCGGCATCAGGCCCAGCAGATAGGCCAGGGCCTCGGCATTGGCGCCGGGCAGGAAATTGTCGAAGCTGTGCGCGGGCGGGGCGAGCAGCGCGAGCGGGATCTGCCTCATCGAGCTTTCAACGGAACAGGGAGCTGGCGGGGGCGCGGATTGTCACTGAAGCGGCGGCGAACGCTGTTTGAGCAGCGCGGCCAGGCGCCCGCGCAGCGCATCGGCATCGGGCGCGTCGCCGCACTCGGCCAGGTAGAAGGCCAGGTCCTCGGCGGCGGCGGCGTGGGCGCCGACGGTCTGGAACACCAGGCCGCGGTCGCGCCGCTCGGCCGCGTCATTGGGCAGCAGCACGACCAGGCGCTGCTGCACGGCCAGCAGGCGCGGCCAGTCGTGCGCGGCGCGGTGCACTTCCCGCAGATTGCGCAGCATGCGGGCCAGGATCTGGCGTTTGGTGGCGGAACGCAGGAAGAACTCCAGCGGCAGTTCCAGGTCGTCCGGCAGCTCGCTGCCCTGGCGGTAGACGGCGAGGAGTTCGTCCAGCCGGCTGGGCGACAGCGCGTCGCCGGTGAAGGGGTCGATGACGACGTCGCCCAGGCCGATGCGGCACTTGACGAGAAAGTGGCCTGGGAAGGCCACGCCCGCCATGCGCAGGCCGGCCTGCTCGCCCAGCTCCAGCAGCAGCAAGGCCAGCGTGATGGGAATGCCGCGCCGCGTCTCCAGCACGCGATGGATGAAGCTGTTGTCGGCCGCGTAGTAGTTGTTCAGGTTGCCGGCAAAGCCCAGCTCGCCGTGGAAGAAGCGCGTCAGCAGGCGCAGCCTCTCGGGCGGCGCCGTTTCGGGCGTGATGCGCTCGCGCAGCCGGCGCGCGAAGGTGTCCACCTGGGCGAGCGCCGCCTGCACGTCCAGCCTGGGGTGTTCGTCCTGCGCCAGGCTGATGGCGGCTTCGAGCAGGTTCAGGCTCTCCTCCTCCGCCACCAGCGTGGCGAAGTAGTCCAGCGGAGTGGGCGCGGCGTATTTCATCAGCTCGGGCGGCCCAGGGCCTTGGGCCGCATGCCGGCCAGCAGCAGCACGGCGAAGTAGACGATGGCGCTGCCGCCCAGGCTGGCCGCCATGACGAGGGCGCGCTGGAACTCGTGCGCGCCCAGGGCGATCCAGTCCAGCCGTGTGGACAGCTGCCATTGCAGCAGGCCCATGGCCGCGCAGCCCAGGGCCACGCGCAGGCTGAAACTCGTCCAGCCCGGCTCCGGGCGGTAGCTGCCCAGCCTTCTGAGCCCCCACAGCAGCCAGCCGGCGTTGACCAGGGCGCCCGCGCCGATGGACAGCGCCAGGCCGGCGACGCCGATCCAGGGCACGAACACGAGATTGAAGCACTGCGTCAGCACCAGCACGACGACGGCGATCTTGGCCGGCGTGCCGGTGTCCTGGCGGGCATAGAAGCCCGGCGCCAGCACCTTGACGGCGATCAGCCCCATCAGGCCGACGCCCCAGCCCATCACCGACTGCGCGGTCTGGATGACGTCCTCGGCACGGAAGGCCTTGCGGTGATAGAGCACGGCAGTCAGCGGTTCAGCGAACACGATCAGCGCCACCGCACAGGGCAAGGCCAGCAGCACGACCATGCGCAGCCCCCAGTCCAGCAGCCGGCTGTAGCGCTCGCTCTGGCCCGACGCCTGGGCCGCAGACAACTGCGGCGTCAGCACGGCGGAGAGCGCCACGCCAAGCAGGCCGATGGGGAACTCCATCAGGCGGTCCGCGTAGTTCAGCCAGGACGTGGCGCCTGGGCCCAGATGGCTGGAGATCTGCGTGTTGATCATCAGCGACAGCTGCGCCACGCCAACACCGAGCAGCGCCGGCCCCATGCCGCGGATGACGCGACCGACCCCGGGATTGGCGCGCGATTCCTGGAAGCCGTGCCAGCTCAGGCGCATGCTCGGCATCGCCCCGATGGCCCGCAGGGCCGGCCACTGCACCAGCAACTGGAGCACGCCACCCAGCATGACGCCAATGGCCATCGCATAGATGCCGGGGTAACCGGCACTCTCGAGCGGCCCGGCCAGCGCCCAACCCACGGCGATCACGCTGAGATTGAGCAGCACCGGCGTGGCCGCAGGCACGACGAAACGGCGCCAGGTGTTCAGGATGCCGGCCGAAAGCGCCACCAACGACATGCAGCCGATGTAGGGAAACATGACGCGCGTCATGACGACCGACGCGTCGAATGCCTCGCCCGGCAGGCCCGAGCCGAGCAGCCAGACCAGCACAGGAGCCCCGACGACACCGAGCACACAAGTCGTCACCAAGGCCCACAGCAGCACGGTGGCAACGGCGTCAATGAGGCGCCGGGTGGCCTCTTCACCGTCGGTGGCCTTGGTCGCCGCCAGCAGCGGCACGAAGGCCTGGGAGAAAGCGCCCTCCGCGAACAGCCGGCGCAGCAGGTTGGGGATGCGGAAGGCGACGAGGAAGGCATCCGTCATCGCCGTGGCGCCGAACAAGCCGGCCACCATGGTTTCGCGGACGAGGCCGGTGATGCGCGAGGTCAGGGTCAGCAGGGAAATGGTTGACGCAGCGCGCAGCAGATTCATGCGGCGGATTATCTGTGTGGAGAATCGCGCCTCTTTTGAAACTCCGTCCGGGCGCTTGGCTTTAACCCTGATTCCGGGCTATACTCGCTGTCTTTGCACCACCTGGGTATAGACACAGCATGGCCACCAGCTCCAAAGCCAAGAAGAAGACAGTCCGCCTGGCATCGGGCCTCAAGCGCGTCCGCCAGGACGCCAAGCTCAATGCCGCCAACACGGCGCTGCGTTCCCAATTCCGCACGGTCGTCAAGAACGTGCAAAAGGCAGTGACTGCGGGCGACAAGTCCAAGGCCGCTGACCTGTTCAAGAATGCCCAAGCTGTCATCGACTCCGTCGCCGACAAGGGCATCTTCCACAAGAACAAGGCCGCTCGTCACAAGAGCCGCCTGTCCGCCAAGATCAAGGCGCTCGCCGCCTGATAAAACAGACCAGCTCTGGTGCAAAGCCTGAAGCCCGCGAAAGCGGGCTTTTTGTATTTCAGGGCGGCTCACTTCGCATTCGCGGCCGTAGTGCATTGAACTTGCAGGCCGAGCGCCGGGCCGCTCCCAAGCCGGCCCGCAGGCGATGTGCTTGCGGCTCAATGCCGCAAGCATCGCCGTCCCCCAGGGGGACCGACCGGGCTCGCCGCGTTCAGCGGGCGAGACTGGGCGAGGGGTCAACCATCTAGTGCCACGCACCAGGCCCGACGCCCTGGATGCTGCGGTCGCGCAGCCACTCCGCCACGGCGCGGGCGACCCATTGCGGGTCGTCCAGCGGCAGGTCGTGGCCGGCTTTGGTGTGCATGCGCAGCGGCGCACCCCAGGCGCGGCTGATCGCCTGCGAGCAACGCCAGTCGACCAGGCTGTCGGCCTTGCTGCACAGCAGCAGCATGGGCGCGGCCGGGCGGGTGCGGCTGGCGCGGTAGCGCACGCTGGCCAGCAGTTGCCGCGCGGTGTTGCGCACGCCCAGCGGATGCTGGCGCTGCAGCTCCAGCCATCGGTCGATGACCGCCTGGGGCGGCGTCAGCCGCGTCGTCAGCCTGAGCACGCGCTCTTCGCGCAGGCGGGCGCTGAAGCGGCTCAGCGACAGCAGCGCCAGGCCAAGATAGTTCAGGGGCCGCGGCTTGCGAAAGAGTTCACTGAAGGGCCGCAGGCTGGGGTTGATCAGCACGCCGGCTTCGACTTCGACCGGGTAGCGGTTGGCCCAGTCGGCGAGCACCGCACCTCCGAGCGACATGCCGATGATGGACATGGGCCCGCTGACACCCCGGCGCTGCAGCTCCGCGCGGCAGGCGTCGACGATGGCCGACACCTGCGTGGGGCTGGGCTGGCGGCGCAGCGTGCCGGTGCCGGGCAAGTCCAGCAAGAGCACTTGCGACGCCGGCTGCAGGGTGCGCAGCTCGCGCAGCAGGTGCTCAGGGAACACGCCCCAGTGGCCGCTCTCGCGAGATAACCCGCGCAGCAGCACCCAGACGCCGGTCAGCGTCGGCCGCACGTCTGCCGACGTGGCGGCTGACGCAGCGGTCAACGGGGCGGCATTAGCGCTGAGGGTCATCGGCTGTGTCAAAAGGTGGCGGCCGAGGATAACGGCGCACCACGCCGATGCGGCATGGGAATGTCGCTATGTCGTTAAGGAGTGGGATCAGGCAGCCGGCTTGCCGCCTGGCCCGTCCGGCCCATCGGGCCCATCGGGCAAAAGGCAGGCCTCGGCGACTTGCAGGTTGTTGTCGCGCGCAAAGTTCATGACGAAGTCCCAGGCCATGGGTTCCAGGCGCTTCAGTTCCTCATTGACGATGACGCACTTCACACCGTTGATGATGTTGGGCACGCACAGCGGCGAATAGCCGATGTGGGCGCCGATGCCGCCGCGCACGCCGCCGGGCCGAAAACTGGACATTGCACCGGCCAGGCGCTCGGCCCAATCGCTGGGGCGGAAGGTGCGTCCATCCAGCGTCACACCCTGGATGAATACTTCGCGCGGCGGTCGGACAACGGTCATGGAAGGGTCGGCTTTGCGGTACAGCGGAGCTTCGCTGCCAAAGGCGGCCATTGTGCCTCGGCTCACCGCCGTCTGTTGCGGCGCAGCAAACTGCGGCGCATCGACTCTAGAATCAAAAACTCGCTTTTCCACCACCCAATCGGAGACCCGATGAACGCTGATGCCCTCCCGTCCGACGCCCACGTGATGCCGACCTATGGCCGCCTGCCCGTTGCGCTTTCGCACGGCCAGGGCTGCTGGGTCTGGGACACGAACGGCCGACGACTGCTGGACGGGCTGGGCGGCATCGCAGTGAACACGCTGGGGCACAACCACCCGCRTCTGGTGCCGGCGTTGCAGGACCAGATCGCCAAGCTCATCCACAGCAGCAACTACTACCGCGTGCCGCTGCAGGAGCAACTCGCCGACAAGCTCTGCGAGCTTTCGGGTCTCGCCAATGTCTTCTTCTGCAATAGCGGACTGGAGGCCAACGAGGCGGCGTTGAAGATCGCCMGCAAGTTCGGCCACGACCGTGGCAACACGTCGCCGGAGATCCTGGTCTTCGAGGGCGCCTTCCACGGCCGCTCCATCGCCACGCTGTCGGCCACGGCCAACCCCAAGATCCAGGCCGGTTTCGGGCCGCTGGTGCCGGGCTTCGTGCGCGTGCCGCTGAACGACGTGGCCGCCGTCGAGGCCGCGATTGCCGCCCATCCCAACATCACAGCCATCTTCCTGGAGACCATCCAGGGCGAAGGCGGCATCAACCCGGCGCGCGTCGAGTTTTTGCAGGCGCTGCGCCGCATCTGCGACACGCACGACCTGCTGCTGATGCTGGACGAGGTGCAGTGCGGCATCGGCCGCACCGGCAAGTGGTTCGCTCACCAGTGGGCGGGCATCCAGCCAGACGTGATGCCGCTGGCCAAGGGCCTAGGCTCGGGCGTGCCCATCGGCGCCGTCGTCTGCGGCCCGCGCGCGGCCGGCGTGCTGAAGGCCGGCAACCACGGCACGACCTTCGGCGGCAACCCGCTGGCCATGCGTGCCGGCGTCGAGACACTGAAGATCATGGAAGAGGACGGCCTACTGGCCAATGCCGAAGCCGTCGGCGCCACGCTGCGCAATGGCCTGGCCGAAGGCCTGGCCGGCGTGGCCGGGTTCGTCGAGATCCGTGGCCAGGGCCTGATGCTGGGCGTCGAGCTGGACCGCCCGGCCGGCGTGCTGCTCACGCAAAGCCTGGAAGCCGGCCTGCTGCTCAGCATCACCGCCGACCGCGTCGTGCGCCTGCTGCCGCCGTTGATCCTGACGCACGACGAGGCGCGCCAGATCACGGCCCTGCTGGTGCCGCTGATCAAGGCCTTCCTGGCCCAGCCCAAGCCATGAAGCCGGGGGACGCACTGATGCGCCACTACCTCCAGTTCAAGGACCTGCGGGCCGAGGAATACGCCCACCTGTTCGACCGCGCCGGCATCATCAAGCGCCGCTTCAAGAACTACGAGAAGTACCAGCCCCTGCAGGACCGCACGCTGGCCATGATCTTCGAGAAGGCCAGCACGCGCACACGCGTCAGCTTCGAGGCCGGCATGTACCAGATGGGCGGCTCGGTCGTGCACCTGACGACCGGCGACAGCCAACTGGGCCGCGCCGAGCCGGTGGAGGACTCGGCGCGCGTCATCAGCCGCATGGTCGACATCGTCATGATCCGCACCTACGAGCAGAGCAAGCTCGATGCCTTCGCGGCGCACTCGCGCGTGCCGGTCATCAATGGCCTGACCAACGAGTACCACCCCTGCCAGATCCTGGCCGACCTGTTCACCTTCATCGAGGCCCGCGGCATGGACCGGCGCGGCTCCATCGACATGGACTGCCTGAAGGGCCGTGTCGTGGCCTGGGTGGGTGACGGCAACAACATGGCCAACACCTGGCTGCAGGCGGCGGAGATCCTGGGCTTCACGGTGCATGTCAGCACGCCCAGCGGCTACGAGGTCGACCCGGCGGTGGCGGGCATCAAGGACGCCAGTTGCTACAAGGTCTTCAAGGACCCGCGCGAGGCCTGCGAGGGCGCCGACCTGGTGACCACCGACGTCTGGACCAGCATGGGCTATGAGGCCGAGAACGATGCGCGCAAGGCCGCCTTCAAGGACTGGTGCGTGGACACGGCCATGATGTCCCGCGCCAAGCCGGACGCGCTCTTCATGCACTGCCTGCCGGCGCACCGTGGCGAGGAGGTGGCGGCGGACGTCATCGACGGGCCGCAGTCGGTCGTGTGGGATGAAGCGGAAAACAGAATGCACGTGCAGAAGGCACTCATGGAGTACCTGCTGCTCGGTCGTATCGGCTGATCCCAGCCGCTCATGAAAAAGCCGGCTGCGAACAGCCGGCTTTCCTTTTGGGCGATTGCCGATCAGGCGCGACGACGGCGGGCCAGCGCCAGGGCGCCACCACCGGCCAGCAGCAGGGCGATGCTGGTGGGTTCCGGAACGGCGGAGATGTTGTCCAGCGCGGCGACGCCATTGGTGCCGGTCAGGTCGAAGGACTGGGCGGTGCCGCCGAAGCTCAACACGGCTTTCTGCCAGGCCGAGAAGTCGCTGCCGGTCGCGGCCAGCGTGATCGTGCCCAGCAACGAACCGGTGCCGTTCAGGCCCGAGTAGGCCGAGATGGTGGCGGTGTCGATGCCCGAGTAGAAGAAGCTCAGGCCGTCGTTGACGCCCGCGGCGACGTTCAGGTAGGCGGCGGTGTTGACGGTGCCGTCGAGCTGCACATAGGCCACGCCCTGCGGCGAAGGCGCATTGCTGAAGTAGGTGAAGTCGATGTCGTTGGACAGGCCCAGCACGTTGGTGAAGGTCACGCCGTCGGCGGCATAGGTGTTGCCGACTTCCGTGCCGAAGTCCCAGGTCTTTTCAAAGTCCACGGACAGGGATGTGGCCGCAAAGGCGGGAGAGGCCAGGCCGAGGGCCAGGGCGAGGGTGGCGAGCTTCATTGAGAACTCCAGAGCTTTGGAAGTGTTGGGGCGGGCGGGGCCGCAGCGTCTTGCGGAGGCGCAGTGTGGTGGCCAAAGACGACAGGCTCGTGACGCCACCAAGGCAGCCGCGCGCGTCACACCACCGTCACTGGCGGCTGCGATGGTCGCGAGCCTTCGACTGCCATCCGCCACCATGCCCAAGCCCGCCCTGCACCGCCGCCACCTGCTCATCGTGCTGGGCGCGAGCATGGCGGCCCGCCCTGCCCTGGCCTGCGAGTTCTTCAGCAGCCGCATGCGTATCTGGCACCCGTGGACGCGCGCCACGYGGGTGGATGCCGACACGGCCAAGCTGTGCATGCGCTTCGATGAAGTGCAGCGCACGGACCGCCTCATCGGCATCGAGACCCCCGTGGCTGGGGGGGCCAGGCTGGCCGGTCCGGGGGCGCCCGATGGCGGGCAAGGCCTGTCACTGTTGATCCCGGCGGGCAAGGAACTGACCCTCGCCGAGGACGGCCTGCACATCGAGCTGCTGGACCTGCAGCACCCGCTGCAGGTGGGCCGCAGCTTTGCGCTGCGCCTGCTCTTCGAATCGGCCGCACCCGTGGACGCGACGCTCAACGTCGACTTCGCCGGCCTGCGCTGAGGCACGCGCAACCGTCGCCATACCGTCACGCCGGGGTCATGGCCCGTCCATAGCATGCGCCCGGTTTCAAGCCCCCATTTGCCACTCCCCGGAGCCGCTTCCATGACTCACTTCTTCACCAAGAGCCAGATCGCCCTGGCCGCCGTCGCCGCACTCGGCAGCGCCGCCATCATTGCGCCCAACCTCGCCACCGCTGCCGGCAAAACCGCCGGCAAATACGTGTCGGGCGACTTCCACAACCACACCACCTGCTCGGACGGCTCGATCTCGATGCAGAAGCTGGTGAAGAAGGTCACCGACAAGACGGCCGACTCGCCCTGGGGCCTGGACTGGTTCGTTCAAGCCGGCCACGGCGGCAACGGCAACCGCAATTGCACGCTGGTCGAGGACGCCTCGCTGTCCACGCCCGCCTATCCCTTCGTCGCCGGCAAGGGCCCGACGACGACCTGGGCCAACAGCATCGGCGCGGCCAACCTGAAGGGCAACGGCGGCGGCGTGGGCGGCAACGGCAATATGTGGCGCTGGCAGTCCCTGCAGGAATACCAGTACCAGGTCGTCGAGTACCTCGCGGCCTCCAAGAACCTGCCGCTGTTCCTCGGCCTGGAGTCGGTCGTTGCCGGCCACGAGCACAGCTCGATGTCCGTGATCACCGGCCAGATGCCGGCGTCGCTCGACAACGCCACGATGCCGACGACCCCAGGCTACACCGCCCTGGGCGACGCCAACGCGCTGGCCCAGTGGTCCTACTGCTTCGACCGTGGCGACACCGACACCAGCCGCGGCAATGTGACCGGCTCGGCCATCGGCAACAACTGGAATTGCGCCAACCCCGCCAGCGCCGACTCCACGTCCGCCGCGCTGGGCTGGACCGACGCCGCCAAGAAGCTCGTGCAGCCTGGCGGCACGGGCACCGGCGACAAGGGCCACCTGAAGACCGTCGAAGCGCTGAAGTGGATGGCCAATTTCCACGGCCAGGGCAGCTACTACGTGCCCGCCCACCTGGAGCGCGCCGGCCCGTTCAACGTCAACGGCAACAACGGCTTCAACATCGAGCACCTGCGCAACTTCAACAACGCCGCGCCCAACGTCGCCTTCGGCTTCGAGTCGCAGCCCGGCCATGGCGCCTCGGCCAACCGTGGCGAATACCAGGTCAACCGCAACAACTTTGGCGGCAGCGTCGGCCTGGTCGACTCCGTCGGCGGCACAACCTACGGCGGCACCGGCGTCTATGCGGCGCAAGTGGGCGGCGTGTGGGACGCACTGCTGGGCGAAGGCCGCAACTGGTGGTTCTTCGCCAGCTCCGACTGGCACAACCGCGGCCAGTTCGGCCCGGATGACCGCCGCTCGACGCAGGACTTCTACCCCGGCGAATACCAGCGCACCCACACGATGGTTCGCAATGGCGCCGACAAGCTGCGCCCGCAGACCATCGTCGACGGCCTGCGCACCGGCAACGCCTGGGCGGCCTCCGGCCAGCTGATCGACCGCCTGGCCTTCGTCGCCTGCGCGTCCTACCCCGGCGTCGGTGCCCGTACCAACGCCTCGGTCGAAGCCCTGGCCATCGCCGCGGCCACCAACAGCACCGACATCGACAAGGCTGGYTGCGCGACGATGGGCGAGAAGCTCGCCGTCCGCCCGGGTGCCGAGATCGTCGTCGCCGTCGTGCTGCGTGACCCGGACGGCGCCAACTTCGCGCCCTACAGCTTCGCCAACCCGTCGCTGGCCCAGATCGGCGTCAACCAGGCGCTGAACAAGCCGGTGCTGGATCACGTCGACGTGATCCGCGGCATGGTCACGGGCTACAAGGCACCGGGCTCGGCCGGCTACGCGGGCGAATGGCCGCGCAACACGGCCTGGCTGACGACCACCGGCGAAACCACCGGCCTGGCCGCCGTGCCGGCCGCTGCCAAGAACACGTCTTCTGCCATCCTGAAGACCTTCAGCGGCAACGGCAGCTCGGCATGGACCCAGGTGCAGTCGGGCGTGGACAACACCGTCTTCCTGAAGATGAGCTTCCGCATCCCGGCCGTCCAGGCATCGCAGTACGTGCGTCTGCGCGGCAGCAACCTGCCCGCCTCCGTGCCCTACGAGACGGACGCCAACGGCAACCCGCTGGCCGACATCTTCACCAACGCCGGCAACACGGCCATGCTGCGCATCCCCTGCACGGTCCTGGCCACCAACCAGCCGGCCGCAGGCGCGACGTTCAGCACCGGCACCATCGACGGCTGCCCGGCCCACCTGGCCACCGCCACCGGCGCGAGCAACCCCATCGCCGGCCAGAAGGCCGTGTCGTATGACATCGCCGCCTGGGCCGACCTCTGGTTCTACAGCAACCCGATCTATGTCGAAGTGGCGAACTCCATCGCCGTCGCCGGCGTGAAGTAAGGCGTCAAGCAAGGCATCAAGGCGGCGCGAGTTGCCTTGACATCGACAGCGGCGTGGCTGAAAGGCCCGCCGCTGTCTTCGTTCTGTCTTGTTGTTTGCCTAGCATGGCGGGCTATGTCCAGCACCCTGCCCCCCGTGGCTCTGCCCACCCGCTCCCGCCGCCCCCTGCCCACCTGGACCCGCGAACCGCTGCTGCACTTCCTGCTGCTGGGCGCCCTGCTGTTCGGCGTCGACCGCCTCGTCAACCGCGGCGCGAGCCAGGCCAACGAGATCCTCATCAGCGCCGAGGTCGACGCCGAAGCCCGCGAGCTCTTCAAGGCCCAGCGCGGCAATCCACCCAACGCGGAGGAGATGACCGCGCTGCGCAAGGTCTGGCTGGACAACGAGGTGCTCTACCGCGAGGGCCTGGCCCTGCAGTTGGACAAGGGTGACACCGCCATCCGCGAGCGCGTCATCTTCAAGGCGCTCAGCGTCGTCGACGGCGGCACCAAGCTGCCACCCGTCACCGACGAGCTGCTGCGCGCCTGGTTCGAGAAGCGCCGTGCCAAGTACGACGAGCCGGCCCGCTTCGACTTCCAGGAGGCCGTGCTCGGCGGTGAGTCGAGCGAAGCCGCCGTGCGCGCCTTCGTCGACATGCTCAACACCGGCACGCCGGGCGACGCCAAGGCCGGCCTGCGTGTCTTCAAGGGCCGGCCGCACGGCAACCTGCTGCAAAGCTACGGCGAGGACTTCGCCAAGGCGCTGGAGACCGCCACGCCGGGCCCGTCCGGCCAGTGGCTGGCCTTGCAGTCGCGCGCCGGCTGGCATGCCGTGCGGCTGGACGGCGTCAGCGCCGCCAAGCCCGCCAGCTTCGAAGCGCTGCGCGGCGTCGTGCAGCAGGACTGGACCGACGCGACGCTGGCCGAACAGCGCAGCGCCGCCGTTGCCCAGTTGGCCAAGAAGTACAACATCAAGGTCGAGGCGTCCGCGCCATGAGGTGCCTCGTCATCTGGCTGCGCGCAGTGCTGCTGCTCGCGCTGGCCGCCGCTGCCCTGCCCACCCTGGCCCACGAGATGAGCATGGCCGAGCTGAACCTGCGCGAGATGCGGCGCGGCGAATTCATCTGGCAATGGGGTGCCGGCGAGAAGCGGCCCATCGCCCAGGACCTGACCCCCGTCTGGCCGCAAGGCTGCACGGCCGACGCCAACGTACTGCGCTGCGGCGAGCAGGGCCTGTCGGGCCCCATGTCGATCAAGGGCGTCGGCGAGCGCTACTCGGCCACCATCGTCAAGGTCATCTGGCAGGACGGCGAAAGCCGCGTCTACACCCTCACCAAGGCCCAGCCGACCGTGCAGCTCTACGGTGCGGCCAACGACCCGCGCGGCATGGGCGAGATCGGCAGCGCCTACGCGCTGCTGGGCGTGGAGCACATCCTCGGCGGCATCGACCACCTGTTCTTCGTCATCGGCCTGCTCTTCCTCGTCGGCTTCCGCAAACGGCTGGTGTGGACCATCACCGCCTTCACCGCCGCGCACAGCCTGACGCTGGCCAGCAGCGCGCTGGGCTGGCTGACGCTGCCCTCGGCGCCGGTGGAGGCCAGCATCGCGCTGTCCATCGTGCTGGTGGCCGGCGAGGCGCTGCACAAGCGCGACACACTCGCGCGGCGCTGGCCGGCGCTGGTCGCCTTCCTGTTCGGCCTCGTGCACGGCCTGGGCTTTGCCGGCGCGCTCAAGGAGATCGGCCTGCCCGACAACCACTTGCTCGTCGCGCTGCTGACCTTCAACGTCGGCGTCGAGATCGGGCAGCTGATGACCGTAGGCGTCTGCTGGTGCCTGTGGCGCGTCAGCGCGCGCTGGCCGGCGGCGCAGCGGGCGCGCACGGTGCTGCTCTATGGCATCGGTGGCATGGCGGCCTACTGGTCGTGGCTGCGCGTGGCGGCGGTGCTGGCATGACGGATGAAGTCGTCGGGCTGTTTCCGATCCCGCTGCTGCGCGCACCGGGCGTGCTGCCGGCGCCGCTCGTCAACGCGCTGGTGGACCACTTCACCAGCCAGGCGCTGCAGGCCAACAACAGCTCCGACGCGCTGTCGCACACGCGCATGCTGCAGCCGGCCGACAGCCCGCTGCTGGTGCAGGCGGCCGCCCTCGTCACGCCCAAGATCGCCGAGTTCGGCCGCCTGCTGTTCGGCGAGCAGCTCGGCTGGGCCATCAAGGAGATGTGGGTCAACGTGCTGGACACCGGCGGGCGACAGGCCATGCACAACCATGCCAACAGCTTTGCGTCGGGCGTGGTCTACCTGACCGAGACGCACGACTCGGCGCGCACCGTCTTCATGAAGTCGCCCGGCGGCCATGATTTCGCCATCAAGAACGACCATGCGGGCGTCGCGACGGGGGCCTACAACGCCGAGAAATGGGTCAGCCCCTCGCCCGCGCCGGGCGACCTCGTGCTCTTTCCGAGCTATCTGATGCACGCCGTGCCGCCGAATGCCGGCGGCCGCCGCATCAGCCTGGCCTTCAACGCCATCCCGACGCGGCTGGAGAGCTGGGGCTACACGCTGAGCTTCAACTCGTGAGAGGTCTGGCCCTGGCGCTGATGGCCGCGTCCGGCTTTGCCGGCCTGGGCTATCAAGTCATCTGGACGCAGCAGTTCGGCCTAGTGCTGGGCCACGAGTCGGCCGCCGTGCTGGCCGTCGTCGCCGCCTTCTTCGGCGGGTTGTCGCTGGGCGCGTTGCTGCTAGGCCGGCGCATCGAGGCGAGCGACCGGCCGCTGCGTTGGTATGCCGGCTGCGAGGCGCTCATCGGCCTGTGGGGTGCGCTGCTGATGGCCGCCATGCCTGCCGCCAGCAATGCTGCGCTGGCGCTGATCGGGCCGGACGCAACGCCCGCCTGGCACTGGAGCGTGGCCTTCGGCGCAAGCTTTCTCTTGCTGCTGCCGGCCACGGCGGCGATGGGCGCCACGCTGCCGGCCATGGCCCGGCTCGGCACGGCCAGGCTCGCGCCGCTCTATGCCGCCAACACGCTGGGCGCCGTGGCCGGCGTGCTGGCCACGGCCTTCTGGTTGATCCCGGAACTGGGCCTCACGCGCAGCGCGGGGCTGTGCGTCGCGCTCAACCTGGGCTGCGCGCTGCTGGCCGGCCTCGCTCTGCAAGCCGCGCCTGCGGCCGCGCTGGGCACGAACACATCGAACCGCCCGCTGTGGATGCTGGGCGCGACCGGCCTGCTTGGCATCGCCTACGAGGTGCTGGCCGTGCGGGTGCTCAGCCAGGTGGCCGAGGACACGGTCTACACCTTCGCGCTGCTGCTGGCCGTCTACCTCGCCGGCAGTGCGGCCGGCGCTGCCGCATTTGCACGCTGGCCCGGGCTGCGCGACACCAGCCGGCTGCTGCAGGCGCTGGCCGTCAGCATCCTGCTCGGCATGGCCGCACTGTGGGGCGCCGAGGCGATCAAGGCGGCGCTGCAACCCGAGACGCTGGCCGCAGCCCTGGCCACCGAGGCGGCACTGGCACTGGCCGCGTTCGCGCTGCCCACGCTGCTGATGGGCGCCCTCTTCTGCCAGCTCAGCGCGGACGCCGCCGCGGCCGGCATCCCCTTCAGCCGCGCGCTGGGCGTCAACACGCTGGGCGCGATGGCGGCGGCACCGCTGTTCGGCGTGGCGCTGGCCTCGGCCCTGGGCCCCAAGCTGGCGCTGCTGGCGGTCGCGGCGGGGTATCTGTTGATCACGCCAGCCTGGCGCAACCCGGCCTGGTGGTTGCCCGTCGGTGCCACGGCGGCACTGGCCCTCTTCGCGCCGCCGCTCGCTTTCATAGACATGCCCGAAGGCGGCCGCCTGCTCAGCTACCGCGACGGCAGCATGGCCGCCGTCAGCGTCGTCGAGGACGCGGATGGCGTCGCGCGCCTGCGCATCAACAACCGCCAGCAGGAGGGCAGCAGCGCCACCGTCCTCGTCGACGGCCGCCAGGCCCTGCTGCCGCTGCTGCTGCACGGCGAGGCCAGGCGCGCGCTCTTCCTGGGCGTCGGCTCGGGCGTCACGTCGGGCGTGGCGGCGCGCCTGCCGGGCTTGCAGGTGGATGCTGTCGAACTGCTGCCCGAGGTCATAGCAGCCTCGGCGCTGTTCCGCCCAGCCTTGCGTGAAGGGCCTTCGCCGCAGATGCACACCGCCGACGCACGCCGTTATGTGCGCACGGCCACGCAGCGCTACGACGTCGTCGTCTCCGACAACTTCCACCCCGCCCGCAGCGGCTCGGGTGCGCTCTACACGGTCGAGCATTTCCTGGCCGTGCGCGAGCGCCTGGCGCCGCAGGGCCTGTTCTGCCAATGGCTGCCACTGCACCAGCTGGACCTGGATACGCTGCGCAGCATCACCGCGGCCTTCCTGCAGGCCTTCCCCGACGGCACTGCGCTGCTCGCCAGCAACAGCCTGGACACGCCCACGGTGGGCCTGGTCGGCCGCGCCGGTGGCACGCGCTTTGCACCCGGCGCAGCCAGGCCCGAGATGGCCGCGCAGTTCGGCCTGGCCGACGACTTCGCCATCCTGGGCAGCTTCGTCGCCGACAGCGCCGCACTGCGCCGCCTGGCCGGCGACGCGCCGCTCAACAGCGACGACCGCCCCTGGGTGGCCTACCGCGCGCCGCGCATCACCTATGCGCCCGACTCCGCGCCACGCGATCGCCTGCTGGACCTGCTGGGCCAGGTCAGCGTCGACACGGCCTCGCTGCTGTCCTCGCCCGAGCTGGCCCCGCGGCTGAATGCCTACGCCCAGGCCCGCCACAGCTACCTGGACCTGGGCCGCCGCACCGAACCCAGCGCCGACCCGGCCATCATGCTGGCCCGCGTCGGCCCGCCGCTGCTGGCCGTGCTGCGCCAAAGCCCCGATTTCCAACCCGCCGCCGAGCCGCTGCGCCGGCTGGCCCAGGCACTGGCTTCGCGCGACCCGGAGGCCGCGCAAGGGCTGCGCGAATCGCTCGCCGCAATACGCGCCGACTTGACTGGTTTCTGAACTGTCCGCGCCGCGTCAGCGCGGCATGGCAAGCTGTCGGCCTATGCGCTGGGCTTTCATCACCGACATTCACGCCAACCGTCAGGCTTTCGAGGCCGTTCTTGCCGACGCCCGCGCCCAGGGCGCCACCCGTTTTGCACTGCTGGGCGACTTCGTCGGCTACGGCGGCGACCCCGCCTGGGTGGCCGACCAGGTCATGGCCCTGGCCACCGACGGCGCCATCGCCGTGCAGGGCAACCACGACGAGGCCGTGGCCCACGGCAGCATGCCCGGCATGCACCCGGACGCGCGCGCCGTGGTCGACTGGACGCGCTCGCAGCTGAGCGAGGAGCAACTGCGCTTCCTCGCCCGGCTGCCGCTGCAAGCCCATGGCGAGCCCGGCCAGATCCTGTTCGTGCACGCCAATGCCTTCGATCCCAGTGGCTGGGACTATGTGCAGGGCCGCTCCGAGGCGGTGAAGAGCCTGCACGCCAGCAACGCGCGCATCCAGGTCTGCGGCCACATGCACGAGCCCATGCTCTACCACCTGTCCGGCACCGGCAAGGCGGGCGATTTCAAGCCGCTGGCCGGCGTGCCCATGCCGCTGCCCGGCCACCGCCAGTGGCTGGTCATCCCCGGCGCCTGCGGCCAGCCGCGCGACGGCAACCCGGCGGCCTGCTATGCGCTGCTGGACCCGGCCAAGTCCGACCTCGACGACGCCCGCATCACCTTCCAGCGCGTGGCCTACGACGTGGAGGCGGCCTGCGCTGCACTGCGCGCGACCGACATGCCGGCGGCAATAGTCGAGCGCCTGGCCCGCCGCCTCACTGTCGGCGAATGACCGCCCCAACTGCGCCCCCAACCCCACACGCACCGCTGGAGGTGGGCCAGGTGCTGGACGGCTTCCGGCTGGAAGCGCGGCTGCACCAGGGCGGCATGGCCAACCTGTGGCGCGTGAGCCGCGTGGATGGCAGCGACGATGGCGTCGAGCTGCTGATGAAGGTCCCCCGCATCAAGGGCGGCGAGGACCCGGCCACCATCGTCGGCTTCGAGGTCGAGCAGATGCTGATGCCGCAGCTCAGCGGCCCTCATGTGCCCCGCTTCGTCGCGCGCGGTGACTGGACGCGCCAGGCCTTCGTCGTCATGGAGCGCATCCCCGGCGACACGCTGCGCCCGCGGCTGGACGACGCGCCGCTGCCCCCCGAGGAGGTCGCTCACATCGGCGCCCGCGTGGCCACGGCGCTGGCGGCCCTGCACCGCCAGCATGTCGTGCACCTGGACATCAAGCCCAGCAACATCATGTTCCGCCCCGACGGCACGGCGGTGCTGGTGGACTTCGGCCTGAGCCGCCACGAGCAGCTGCCCGACCTGTTGGAAGAAGAGTTCACGCTGCCCATGGGCACGGGGCCTTACATGAGCCCGGAGCAGGTGCAGTTCGTGCGCAGTGACCCGCGCAGCGACCTGTTCGCGCTGGGCGTGATGCTCTACCACCTGGCCACCGGCGAGCGGCCCTTCGGCCAGCCGGACTCGGTGCGCGGCCTGCGCCGGCGCCTCTACGTCGAGCCGGTACCGCCGCGCGCCATCCGGCCCGAGCTGCCGCCGTGGTTGCAGGAAATCATCCTGCACTGCCTGGAAGTGAAGCCCGAGAAGCGCTATCAAAGCGCCGCCCAGCTCGCGCTGGACCTGCGCGAGCCCAGCGGCGTGGTGCTGACGGCACGCGCCGAGAAGCTGCGTGTCAGCGGCGCCATGCTGCGCCTCAAGCGCTGGTTCTTCGCCCTCGGCTCCGAGCCCACGCCGGTCGCACCGGGTGGCGAGCAACTGACGCGCAGCCCCATCGTCATGGCGGCGGTCGAGGTGGACCGCGGCACGCCCGAGTTGCGGGCGCAGCTGTGCGAGACCGTCCGCCGCATCGTGCAGACCGAAGCCGGCGCGCGCCTGGCCTGCGTAGCGGTCATGAAGATCAACCGCATCGGCATCGACGAGCTGACCGACCAGCACGGCCAGAGCCTGCACGTGAAGCAGCTCATCGCCCTCAAGCACTGGGCCCACCCGATCAGCAAGGCCTTGAACCTGGCGGACGGCCGGCTGACCTTCCATGTGCTGGAGGCTCCCGACGTGGCCGACGCGCTGGTGGATTTCGCGCGCCGCAACGGTGTGGACCACATCGTCATGGGCGCGCGCGGCGCGTCGACACTGCGGCGCTACCTGGGCAGCGTGTCGAGCCAGGTGGTGGCGGAGTCGGACTGCACGGTGACGGTGGTGCGGGAGCCTGCTGCGGGTTCATGACCTGAGAGGTCATCGACGGCGTGCGGCCTACCGCGCAGACTGCTTGGCATCAACACAAGGAGTCCACGACATGCCTGCCTTCGATTCGCTGCCCCTCGCCGTCGCCCTGCTGATCGGCATCCCCGCGTTTGGCTCGTGCCTGGGCATTGGCCTGGCGAGCATGAAGCTGCTGGAAGGCATCGCCCGCCAGCCGGAGATCGCGCCGGAGCTTCAGACCAAGTACTTCCTGGCCGTCGGCGTGACGGATGGCGCCTTCATCATCGCGACCGGCATCGGCCTGTGGTTCGCGACGGCGAACCCCTTCGCTCGCTGAAGCGGGTCAGAGGCCCGGATAGTTGTTGTCGGCCGCCGGCGCCGCGCGCTTCTTGCGGGCCGCCACGATCTGCGTCGTGACCGTCACGGCGTTGCCACCGGCGGCGATCTGCACCGCCGTGGGCGTGCCGTCGATGATCTGGTCCGGGTGCCAGATGCGCACGCGCGCCGCGCCCTCGGGCAGACCTTGCAGCTGGGCCTTGCCGTCCTCACCGCCCAGCTTGGCCCAGGGCGTGTCGGCCACATAGACATGGCCGCGCATGGAGCTGTGGATGTGGCAGGCGAGCAGGTAGGGGCCGGGGTGGGTCAGCAGCTTGCTGTCGCCGGCCGGCGCGCGGTTGCCGACGCGGCCGGCGAGGCGGAACTGGGTGTTCTGCCCCGGGTCCACGAAGACGCCACCGGCGCCCATGACGCCGAGGATGACGTGATGGTCCCAGGTGTCGAGGTTGCTGAAGCTGACCTTGGCTCCCAGGCCGACGACGGTAACGGCAGGCACGAAGCGCAGCTTCTCCTGCGCCACGCTGGCCTCCATGACCGCAGCCGGACGGGCGCCCTGCGCGCTGCTGTCGACGAGGACAACCGCGTCGGCCAGCGGCTTGCCGCTGCGGTCCAGCACGGTGACGGTCAGGTCGGCGGCCTGGGCCGAGCCAATGCACAAGAGCAGGGAGGCGATGAGGGTGGCGCGCATGTGGTGCTCGGAAGCGATGTCAAACCAGTGTCTCACCGCTGCCTACACTGCCGTGATGAGTGACAACCCCTGCCTGAGCTGCGGCGCCTGCTGCGCGAGTTTTCGCGTCGATTTCGACCGCAGCGAGTTGGAAAGCGAAGGCGGTCGCGTGCCCGACGGGCTGGCCGTGGAGCTGACCGGCCGCCTGATGCGCCTGCGCGGCACCGACCACGCCCAGCCGCGCTGCGCCGCCCTCAGCGGCAAGGTGGGCGTGAWGGCGAGCTGCGGCATCCACGAATGGCGGCCGTCACCGTGCCGGGAGTTCGGCGAGCGCGCGCCCATGGGCATTGGCGATGACGCCTGCGCGCGGGCACGAGCCCGGCACGGGCTCCCGCCGATCTAACCCGGCACGGCCGCTCCCGCCGCTCTAGCCGATCTAAGACCCTGCCCGCTGCGACAGCGGGTCCCGGCGCCGCTGCTGTTGCTGCTGCTCGCGCAACTCGTTCAGCCAGGCCAGCTTGGCGCCGTACATCTGGCGGTCCTGCACGGTGGCGCTGTTCTCCAGCGCCTTGGCGATCTCGCCGCGTGCGCCCGGCAGATCGCCCAGGCCGTAGCTGGCCAGGGCCAGCCAGAAGTGGAACTCCGGCACATAGGCGGCGCGCGCCACCTCCTTGCGGAAGAGCTGACGGGCCTCGGCAAACTCGCCCACCTTCATGGCGGCCACGCCTTCGTCGAAGAACTTGTAGGGCGGCACGGGCTGGATCTGCGCGAGCTGGTTGGACCAGACCTGGGCCTCCTCGCGCCGGCCGAGGTCGCTGAGCACGAGCACGAGGTTGGACATGGCCTGCACGTTCAGCGGCTCGCGGTCCAGCACCAGGCGCAGCGCGTTCTCTGCCGGGGCGTACAAGCCCTTGCGGCGGTAGAGCACGGCCAGCGTGTTGTAAGCGGCCAGCCAGCGCGAGTCCATCTGGATGGCGGCGCGCGCCCACCAGTAGGCGTCGTCCACCTGGCCCTGCATCAGCGCCTCGGCGGCCCGGTTGTTCATGAACATGGCGAGGATGGTGGTCTCCTCGACGGCGCGGCTGCGGTGGCGGTGAACTTCCTGGGGCGGCAGGAAGTCGATGGTCAGCAGGTCGGGCTCGCCGAACATGGTCACGCGCCCCGCCGCACTCTGCGGCCGACCCAGGCTGATATTGACGTGGCCGGCCACGAAGAAGATGCCGTTGTTGCGCGTCCAGGCTTCTTCGAGGTAGACGCTGTTCAGGCGCACCGGCAGCTTCAGGTGGCGAGCAAAGGCGGCCGTCATCATCACCAGCGACATGCAGTTGCCGCGCCGTGCGTCAAAGGCCTCGGCGGCGGTGCGGGTGATCTCGCTGTCGTAGTCGAGCTGCAGGCGACCCTTGGTGTAGAGGGCGTCGATGAGCCCGTCGCGCACGCCCTTCTTGCGGATCTCGGCCGCCATCTCGGTCTCGGCAAAGTGCTTCATCGCCGGGCTGAGCCGCAGCGCCGCCTCGGGGTCGATCTGCATGCTGGCCGGCTTGAAGGCGGCGTCGAGAAAGACGTCGGCGCGCGGCGGGGCCACGGGTTCGACGGCACAGCCACTCAGGCCGGCCGCCGTCAGGGCCAGCACCACGATCAGGGCGCGAAACTTCATGGCTGTCTCCTCGCTGGCCACTCATGCGTTGGCACTGGTTTGAGCTTAGCCCCGCCGCGCCCTCCTGTCTTGAGTCATCCTCACGGTTTGCCCCTCGTCCAGTCGCCCACCGCTGCACGCGGGGCGTCTGGCCGGTCTTGCAGACCGCGCAGCCGACAGAGCGGCTGCTCTTCGGCAGGCACGACAAGTCCACAGGACTTGCCGTGTCCGGCCTCAGCCCCCGAGGGGACGGCGATGCTTTCGGCATCAAGCCGAAAGCACATCGCCAGCGCGGGCCGGCTTGGCGAACTRGAGTCGGACACAAGCAGTCCCTGCGGACTGCTTGTGCCTACGGAAGGCCATGGGCCTCTGGCC